>VXSK01000019.1 GCA_009838035.1 Gammaproteobacteria bacterium | reverse complement strand
TACCCATGCTTGACAACATGGATACTCCAACGCTCCCACGAGGAGGGGGACGAACGAAGGGCTTTAGTTGGCGCCTGCCCGGTCCCGTAGCTTGCTTTATTCCGAAAAATGCCGATAATTCGGTAGCTTATGGGTGATTCCATCCGGCAAGAGTTTGTCCGGCAACGAACCCTGCGCGGCACTGTCACGGTTTGCGGCATAGGTCTGCACAGCGGTCGAAAGGCGCAAATGACACTTCGTCCCGCCGCTCCCAATAACGGAGTGGTGTTTCGGCGCGCGGACCTTGCGGACGCGCCGGACATTCCGGCGCGTCACGACTTCATCGTTGATACCCGGCTCGGAACGACGCTGGGGAACGGCAACGCACGGGTGGCGACGGTGGAGCATCTGCTGTCCGCCCTGGCAGGAACCGGCATCGACAACGCATGGGTCGATCTGGACGGTCCGGAGGTGCCGGCGCTGGACGGCAGTGCTTCGGCTTTCGTTCTGCTCGTGGAAGAAGCGGGTGTGGAGCGACAGGAGACGCCCAGGAGCTATATCCGGGTGCTCGAGGAAGTCCGGGTGGAGCAGGGTCGGCATTGGGCGGCGCTCTTGCCCGGCGAGGGTTACACGCTTTCCTACCGGGGCGATTTCGCCCATCCCGCTTTCGCTCGCGGCGGCCAGGCACACGAATTCGAGTTTTCGGCCGGGGGTTATGTCGAACAGATAAGCCGCGCGCGCACCTTCGGTTTCCTGCACGAGGTTGCGGCCATGCGCCGGCATGGCCTGGCGCTGGGCGGCGGATTGCACAATGCCGTGGTGTTCGACGATTACCGGGTCGTAAACGAGGGTGGCCTGCGCTACGCGAACGAGCCGATACGGCACAAGCTGCTGGATGCAGTTGGCGATTTGTCGCTGCTCGGCCGGCCCCTGATCGGCCGGTACCGCTGCTTCGGGTCGGGCCACACCCTCAACGCCCGCCTGATGATGGAACTGATGCAGCGGTCTTCGGCCTGGGAGGAGGTAACGGGAGTCTCCTGCGCCGCGGGCGCGTCGCGCAGGCCCGAGCCCGCCGGCCGGCTCGACAGTCTTACAGGGCTAACCTGATGCGAACGCGCCTGACCGGCCAGCCGCCGTTGCCTGCGGCCTGTTCCATGTTGCCGGCCTCGAATCTGAGACGGGCGGCCCATTCGGGAGCGGCGGCGAATACCGTCAGGGTGCCACCCGGATCGAGGTCGCTGCCGGCAAAGCCTGCACGCAGGCCGGGTTGCAGCGATTCGCGCAGCAGCTTGGCCAGCGCCACCTGGTCGCGGGCCTGCTCCGACAGATCGCCGAGCGCGGACCCCAGAGTTTCCGGGCGGCTCCTGCGTGGCGGCGTTCGATTGGTGCGCATGTCGTAGAATCCTTACCTTGCGATATTGCCATGAGCTTGAATACCCGAAACCTGTTGCTGAACCGTAACCTGATCTGGGCCTTCGCCCTGGTTGCCTGTTCGGCCGGAAGCTATTTCGCCGGGAGCCTGTTGCAGGACCGGGCGATGCCGTCCGTGGTTGACCGGCTGGACAAGCTGCAGGCCGCGCTGGTGGCGCAGAACGCGGAATTTGCCGAGGCCCGCGCGAATGCGGAGCGCCGGATCGCCATGATGGCGGTTCGAGTCGAGGAAATGAAAGCGGCATTGGTGCAGATGGAAACCTGGCAGACCTCGCTTGAGGAAATGGGCGGCGAGGCTCCGTTCAAGCCGGTGAGCGCCGACATCCCCAACCCGGCGCTGGGCTATGAGGGCGCCGGCGCAGGCGAACGTGTGGACCTGATCGCCGAGCTCAACCTACTGACGGCCCGGATGAACCAGCGGTTCAGGGAGTTGCAGGACGTGGCCGACGCGCTTACCCGGGAAGGCGCGGAATCCATGTATGCGCCTTCGGGCTGGCCGGTGGATACGCGCCGGATCACCTCGCACCGCGGCTTTCGCAAGGATCCCTTTACGGGCAAACGGCAGTGGCACGACGGCGTGGACATCGACGGCGCCATGGGCGACCCGATATACGCCGTGGCGTCGGGCATCGTCACCTGGTCGGGCCGCAAAGGCAGTTACGGGGAGTTGGTGGAAATCACTCACGCCGGCGGCTACGTCACCCGCTATGCGCACAATTCCCTCAATCTCGTGGCGGTGGGCGATTACGTGCAGCGAGGCCAGGAAATCGCCCGCATGGGCGACAGTGGGCGGGTAACCGGCAGCAGCCTGCATTTTGAAGTCTGGCGCAACGGCGCTAACGTGAACCCGGTTGATTTTCTCCGCAGAACTCCCTGAACCCGCCACAACGCTACCACTGATTTAGCCCTTCGATGCCCACTTCTTCCGGGAGTATTGGAGGCACTGCGTGCCAATGGCTTGGCGCGCAGACCGGAGCAAGCTACACGGATGTATTCATGGTGGATTGCATGAATCCACCCCGGAAGAAGTGGGCATCGAAGGGCTGCGCACACAGCGCGGCAGGAGAACACCAGGAGCCTAGCCGGTGAATCCGCTGCAATTGATCATGGGCAGCCGCAATCAGCGGATGCTGTCGCGGTACGAGAAAGTCGCCCGGCGCATCAACGCGCTGGAGCCGGAGCTCGGGAAGTCGTCGGACGCAAAGCTGAGAGAACGCGCCGCGGCCCTGCGCGCCCGCGCGCGTGAAGGACACGGCGCGGAAGAACTGCTGCCGGAAGCCTATGCCCTGGTGCGGGAAGCCAGCGTGCGAACCCTGGGCCTCAGGCATTTTGACGTGCAGTTGATCGGCGGCATAGCCCTTCACGAAGGCAAGATCGCCGAAATGCGCACCGGCGAGGGCAAGACGCTGGGGGCCACCCTGCCCGCCTTCCTCAATTCCCTGGGAGGCGATGGCGTACACATCGTTACCGTCAACGACTATCTTGCGCGGCGCGACGCCGAGTGGATGGGGCCCGTTTACCGTTTCCTGGGATGCACGGTGGGCGTGGTAGTCAGCCAGCAGACCCCCGAGGAAAAGCGCGAGGCCTACCGCTGCGATGTGTGCTACGGCACCAACAATGAATTCGGGTTCGACTACCTGCGCGACAACCTGGCGCTGCGCGACGAGGACCAGGCGCAGCGGGGACTGAGGTACGCCATAGTCGACGAGGTCGATTCCATCCTGATCGACGAGGCGCGCACCCCGCTGATTATCTCGGGCCCCGCGGAAGAAAGCACCGAACTCTACCGGCGCATGAACCTGGTCGTGCCCCGCCTGAGAATGCGGGAGCAGGAGGACGGGCCGGGAGACTTCACGCTCGACGAGAAAGCCAAGCAGGCATACCTGACCGACGAGGGTCACGAGCGCGTCGAGACGCTGCTGGCCGGCGCTGGGCTGATCGAGGCTGGCGCGAGCCTCTACGACGCGGCCAACGTGCGCCTCATGCACCACCTTACCGCCGCGCTCAGGGCCCGCCACCTCTTCAAGCGCGACGTGGAATACATCGTTCGCGACGGCGAAGTGATCATCGTGGACGAGTTTACGGGCCGCACCATGCCGGGCAGGCGCTGGTCCGACGGGCTGCATCAGGCCGTCGAGGCCAAGGAGAAGGTGGCGGTGCGCCAGGAAAACCGCACCGTGGCGTCGATTACGTTTCAGAACTACTTCCGCATGTACGAAAAGCTGGCCGGCATGACCGGCACCGCCGACACGGAAGCGTATGAGTTCCAGCAGATCTACGGCCTGGAAGTCGTGGTCATTCCGACCCACATGAAGATGATTCGCCGCGACGATCCGGACCTGGTCTTTCTTACCGCCAGCGACAAATTCGACGCGGTGGTCGAGGACATTCAGGAAAGCAGGGACAGGGGTCAGCCCGTACTGGTCGGAACCGCCTCGATCGAGACTTCGGAATTGCTGTCCGGAATGCTGAAGGGCGTGCGGATTCCCCACCAGGTCCTGAACGCCAAGCATCACGCCAGGGAGGCGCAGATCATCGCCGAAGCCGGCCGCCCGGGCGTGGTGACGATCGCCACAAACATGGCGGGCCGCGGGACCGACATCGTGCTGGGCGGAAACCTCGAAGCCGAATTGAAGGGACTCGGCGACGAAGCTCCGGACAGCGAAAAGGGGGCGCTGAGGGAAGACTGGAAGGGGCGCAACCGGCGAGTGATCGAAGCGGGCGGGCTGCGCATCGTGGGCACCGAGCGCCATGAATCAAGGCGAATAGACAACCAGTTGCGTGGGCGTTCCGGGCGCCAGGGCGATCCCGGCGCATCGCGTTTCTACATCTCGCTGGAAGACAGCCTGATGCGGATTTTCGGCGACCCGAAACGCACGCAGGGAATGCTCTCGTCGGTCGGCATGCGCGAAGGCGAGGCGATCGAGAGCAAGCTCCTGTCGCGCCAGATCGAGCGCGCCCAGCGCAAGGTGGAAGCGCACAATTTCGACGTTCGCAAGCAGTTGCTGGAATACGACGACGTCGCCAACGACCAGCGCCGGGTCGTGTACGAGCGGCGCGACGAATTGCTGGGCTCGGGCGATGTCACCGACATCGTCGCGGGCATGCGTGACGAGATGGTGCAGGACCTGGTGGCGCAGCACATGCCCGATGACACCGCCGATGAGGACTGGGACCCGGCCTCGCTGGAGAAGGCCCTGTCGCTGGAACTGGGCGCCGATGCGCCGGTCACCGAATGGCTCCGGGCCAGCCCCGAACTGTCGCCGGACGCCGTAGCCGAGCGGGTCACCGGCGAGCTGGACCGGCTCTACCGCGAGAAGACCGCATCGGTCGCGCCCGACGTCATGCGGCATATCGAGCGCGTGGTTCTGCTGCAGCAACTGGACCATCACTGGAAGGAACACCTGGCGGCCATGGACTACCTGCGCCAGGGAATCCACCTGCGGGGTTATGCGCAAAGGAATCCAAAGCAGGAGTACAAACGCGAAGCCTTCGAGATGTTTACCGAAATGCTCGGCATGGTGGCCAGACAGGTCACGGTGACACTGTGCCGGGCGCAATTCTCGGCCTCGGAAAAGCCCGCCGCGCCAGCCCCCGCGCCGGGCAGGAAGCTGAAACTGCAGCATGATGAAGCCTCGGCGCTGGCCGCTCCCGCCGCCCGCCAGCCTGCCCGCGCGCAGGCGCCCGCAGCCCGTGGCCCCCGCCGCCCGCCCGCAGCGGCCCCGGCGCCGGTCCAGACCTATCGCCGCTCCCGGCCCCGGGTGGGCCGCAACGATCCGTGCCCCTGCGGCTCCGGCAAGAAGTACAAACGCTGCCACGGCGCAATCAGCGCCGACGCCTGAATCGGGGGAAGGCCCCGGGAACGAGGCTGTCCCGGCCTCGTGAAGGGCGGGACGCCCTCCACCTGACTAGAGGCGAAAGGACTCGCCGAGATAAACGGAACGCACCTTCGGGTCTTCGAGCAGTGTCTCCGGCGTGCCGGACGCGATCACAACGCCCTCGTGCAGGATATATCCCCGGCTGCAAATGCCCAGCGTCTCGCGCACGTTATGGTCGGTAATCAGCACGCCGATGCCGCGCCGGGCCAGTTCGGCGATGATCCCCTGGATTTCGTTCACCGAGATCGGGTCGATTCCGGCGAAGGGTTCGTCCAGCAGCACGTAGCGGGGCGACCTCGCCAGGGTTCGGGCGATTTCCACCCTGCGGCGTTCCCCGCCGGAGAGGCTGATGCCCACCGACTTGCGGACGCCGTGAAGCTGGAAATCGTCGAGAAGGCGATTCAACTCGTCGTTCCGGTCCGCGCGTTTCAGGTCGGCCCGCAATTCAAGGATGGCGAGTATGTTCTGCTCCACCGACAGCTTTCGGAAAACCGAGGCTTCCTGGGGAAGGTAGCCCAATCCCAGAAGCGCTCGCCGATGAACGGGGAATCCCGTGACGTCGACTCCGTCCAACCGCACGCAGCCGGTGTCGCAGCTCAGTAATCCCGCGACGACGTAAAAGGCCGTGGTCTTGCCGGCGCCGTTGGGGCCGAGCAGACCCACGACTTCGCCGCCCCGGACATCGAAGGACGCCTCGCGGACGGCGCGGCGTTCGCCGAAGCGCTTCGAGATGCTCTCAGCTCTAAGTGCCGTGTCACGCACTAAGGCTCTTCATCCTCGTCGGAAGCGAAGAAGTCGAAGGTGAACAGGACCGGTACCCCGTCCTGCGGATTGACCGTCACGGTTTCGTTGCGTAGATCGTAGGCAATCGATTGGCCGCTGACCCGGCTTGCCCGGGTTTCGAGGACCGCTTCGCCCATGAAGCGGACCAATTGCGATTCTGCGTCGTACTCCACGGTCGCGGCATTGCCTTCGATCACGATGTCTCCTTCATTGCGCATCCGCACGGGCTCGCCGCGAACGGTGGCGCTCTTCAGCCGGTTTTCCTCGAAACGCAGTTCGGCCGAATCGCAGGTCAGGCTGGCCGTCAGCGCGCGAAAGCGCACATTGCCCACGAAGTTCCAGGTTGCGTTCGTCAGGTCGAAAGAGTCGCTGTCCGCCTGGTCGGCGATGATTTCGTAGCCCGCCTCGCTGATCCGGACGGTCGTGAGGGTCATGCGGCCGGTAGCGGCGTCGTAGTGCAGTCCGTCGTCCGCGTCGATCTGAAGCCTGGATTCCGGTTCGCCGGAACCTTCCTGTGAATATGCCACAACCGGCAGCAGGAGCGCCGACAGAACGATGAGTCGCAGTGCGTTACGGATTGGCGATCGAACGTACATCGGACTCTAGTGTAATGATCTGCTCGCCGATTTTCGCGTCAAGGCCGTTCGCCTCAAATTCAAAAGCGCCGATCCGCAGCCGGACCGGCCGGTCGGTCCGGGCCGTCATGCCCCTCGGCTCAAGGATGATGTGTTCGCCGAAGATGGCCGATCCGCCCGCCCCTCCTTCGGGCTTGTGGACATGAACGTCTCCGGTGAGCGTGATGCTCGTTCCGTCGGGCGGGAACGTGGCGCGCCGGGCCGTCGCGGCCCAGTCCCCGGTAGGCCCGAAGGTCATGCGAAGGCCGCCTTGCGCAACAATATCGGCGTCTGCGTCGGGCATTTCCGCGGAATCGGCCGCCAGTTCCCACGCCTGGGGACCGCGCCGGCGGATCGATACCGGCTCCATCCTCAGGGCAGTGCCGTGCTGGGATCGGACAGCGGAGCCGGAGGTCACGACAAGCGTGGCCCGGCCGTCCTCTCCGGCCAGCGTCATCCGTGCGTCGCGAAAGAAATAGTTACCGGCAAGACTTGCCTGTTCCGGCCCGGAAACGGACTCGGTCCGGAAGCCAAGCAGCAGGCTCGCGAGAGCCAGGCCCAGCAGGAGCAGCGTCGGTACATGGCGGCGCAACCGGCTCATGATTGCGCCGCCAGCATGAAGTCGCATACTTCGCGAACGGCCCCATGCCCTCCCGGCAGGGAGGTCACCCAGTCCGCTTCGTCCCGCACTTCGGTATGGGCGTCGGCCACGGCAACGGCAAGTCCGGCCAGCCGCATGGCCGGAAGATCGACCACGTCGTCGCCGACGAATGCGGCCTGATCGGGCCGTAGGGCGAGTTCCCCCAGCAGACTCGAGAGCGCCGCCTGCTTGTCCCTGCACCGCAGCGAAAAGTGCCGGATCCCCAATTCGCTCAATCGCAATCGCAAGCCGTAGCTGTCCCGGCCTGAGATCACCGCTACCTCGATGCCGACCCGCATTGCGGCACGGATACCGTAGCCGTCGCGCACCGAGAATCCGGTCGTCCACTCGCTCCGGCTCGCATCCGCGATGAAGATTCGCCCGTCGGTCAGCACGCCATCGGCGTCCAGCGCCAGCAGGCGGATACCGGCAGCCCGATCGCGCAGGGACACAGGCGGGCGCATCAGACCACGCCGGCCCGCATCAGGTCGTGGATGTTGAATACGCCAACGAGGAAACCATCCGCCACGACCATCAGCGCCGTGATCCTGCTCTGTTTCATTTCCGTGACCGCTGCCGAAGCCAGAAGGTCCGGCGCCACCGAGCGCCCTCCCCGGGTCATGACATCGGCCATGCGGGTCTTCCTGAGATCAACCTCGCGATCCATGGCGCGGCGCAGGTCGCCGTCCGTGAATACTCCGAGGGGGCGCCCGCTGTCATCGGTAATCGCGGTCATACCCAGGCCCTTGCGGCTCATTTCCAGCAGTCCTTCGGCGAGCGTGGCGGTCGGAGCCACCTGCGGGATTTCGGCGCCGGTGCGCATCACTTCCGATACCGGCACCAGCAGGCGCCGTCCCAGCCGCCCGCCCGGATGGGTGCGGGCGAACTCCTCGGGAGTGAAGCCGCGCGCCTCGAGCAGGGCAACCGCCAGCGCGTCGCCGAGCGCCAGCATCGCAGTCGTGCTGGACGTGGGTGCGAGGTTCAGCGGACAGGCTTCTTCCCGCACCTGCGCGTCCAGGACCGCCGTGGCGTGGCGGGCCAGCGTCGAATCCTCCTGACCGGTCATCGCGATCAACGGAACGCCTGCGCTTTTCAGCATCGGAAGCAGGCGGACGATTTCCTCGGTTTCGCCGGAATTCGACAACGCGATCACGATGTCTTCCGGCGCGATCATGCCCAGATCGCCGTGGCCGGCCTCGCCCGTATGCATGAAGAATGCCGGCGTCCCGGTACTGGCCAGGGTGGCCGCGATCTTGCCGGCGATATGGCCCGACTTCCCGATGCCGGTAAGCACTACACGGCCCTCGGTTTCCAGGCATAGCCCGCAGGCGGTGGCGAAATCCTCGCCCAGCCGCTCTTCGAGATCCGCCACGGCCCTGGCTTCCATTCTCAGAACCCGGCGCGCCTCCTCGATGAAACGTGTCTTCTCAGGCATGGGCTGGCATGATAATCGGGGACGCCGAGCGACTTACGCCGCCCACGCTATCACCACGACCAGATACAGCGCAAAGGGCAAGAGCAGGCTCGCGCTCCAGGCAGGGCCAAGGCGGCCCCGCATCCGGCACAACGCGGCCAGAGCGACAAACCACAATGTAAAGCCCACAAGCATCGGAACGTGCAGGGTCAGCAGCTGCGGCGAGAATCCGGAAGGAGCGATAGCGCCCGCCACGCCGATGACCACCAGCAGGTTGAATATGTTGGACCCGATAACGTTGCCTAGGGCGAGTTCCGCTTCGCGCTTGATCGCGCCGGCGATCGTGATGGCCAGTTCCGGCAGGCTGGTGCCGATGGCGACTATCGTTGCGCCGATCACCAGTTCTTCCACGCCGGCGATCATCGCGACCTGCTGGGCGGCGCGCACCAGCAGTTCCGCGCCCCCCAGCAGCAGTAGCAGCCCCCCGGCAGCGTACGCGGCGTTGCGCGGCAGGCTGCGCAACGGCGCCTGCGCCTGGTCGTCCGCGATTTCCGTGCTGCGCCTGAGGCCGGCGTTTCGCACCAGCAGCCAGGCCACGAGAGGCATCGCCGCCAACAGCAGCAGGCCATCCAGCCGCGAGAGATACTGATTGAAGACCAGCAGGCAGGCCAGTGCGGTAACGGCCGACATCACCCCAAGTTCCACGCCCCCTGCGCCTCGTTCGCGGCGCATGCCCATGAGCAGCACGGCCGCGCCCAGTACCAGGCCGATGTTGGCGATATTGGAACCGACGGCGTTGCCGAGCGCCAACTCCACGCTGTCCCTGTACGCCGCGACCGCCGCCACCACGGCCTCGGGCATGGAGGTTGCGAAGCCGGCCAGGAACATGCCCACCAGCATCGGGGAGATCCGCAGGCGCCTGGCCCCGTCGGCGGCCCCCTCGATGAACAGTCGGGCGCCGAAAGCCAGAAGCGCCAGGCCGACTGCCGCCGCGAGCAACCATGGGACAAGAGTATTCAAGTTTGTGCGCTAGTGTGCTGTCTCATGAGTTCCTTGCCTTTCAGCGTGTCCCCTGTGGCGTGTGGCGAGGCGCGTTCCGCCGGGAATGGTATTGCCCATTGCCCAGGGGCGCAACGCGGCCACGGGCCACAGGGGCCGCGCCCTTCGGGAGCGGGCCTGAAGCGCCACTGCGGCGTTGCCGTCCTGGGCAATACGGACGTATTCCCTGCGGCCGGCGCCTTGCATTGACGCTTTAGGCCCGCTCTGAAAGGCAAGGAACTCATGGGACAGCACACCGGAATTGAAAGTAAAATTCCGGCGATGACACCGGGGGAAATTTCCGCTCTGATTTCGGCGCACCTGCCAGGCAGCGAAGTCAGCGTCGCGAGCGAGGATAACACGCACTTCAACGCCACCGTAGTCAGCAGCGCCTTCGAGGGTCTGCGCCCGCTGGGGCGTCATCGGATCGTGTACGAGGCGCTGGGTTCGCGTATGGGCAGGGAAATTCATGCCCTATCGATAGAGGCCCATACGCCCGGCGAGTGGGCGCGGCTGCCGGGGCGGGAAACAGAGACGCCGCGTGGATAAATTTGTTGTCTCCGGCGGTGCAACGCTGGACGGCGAAGTTCCCATTTCCGGCGCCAAGAACGCGGCCCTGCCGATACTGGCGGCCTCGCTGCTCAGCCCGGAACCGCTGCAACTGGCCAACCTGCCCGATCTGCGCGACGTGCACACGATGCTGCACCTGCTGAGGATCCTTGGCGCCAGGGTCAATGGCTCGGCGCCCGGCAGAACCAGCGTGTCGCTTGAGGACCCGGAGTCGTTTTCCGCGCCATACGAACTGGTGCGCACGATGCGCGCGTCGCTGCTTGTCCTCGGCCCGCTGCTGGGGCGCTTCGGGCGGGCCGACGTATCACTGCCCGGAGGCTGCGCCATCGGCGCCCGCCCGGTGGATATCCATGTCAATGCGCTTCGCACGATGGGAGCCGAAGTGGAGATTCGTGGCGGCTATATTTCCGCACGCTGCTGCGGGCTCAAGGGCGCTCGCATCGATCTGCCTCTGCCGACGGTAACCGGAACCGAGAATATCCTGATGGCCGCGGTTCTGGCCGAAGGCGAGACGGTCATCGAGAATGCCGCGCGGGAACCGGAAGTGCGCGATCTGGCCGACTGCCTCAACGCGATGGGGGCAAAGGTTGCCGGGGCCGGCGGATCACGCATTTCCGTCAGGGGCGTAAAGAAGCTGCATGGCGCCAGCCGCGCGATTCTTCCCGACCGCATTGAGGCCGGCACCTACCTGGTTGCCGGCGCCATGACCGGAGGGCGCGTCGTCGCCCGGTTCAGTGGGGAACTGGCCCTGGGCGAGGTCGTGGGCGCGCTCCGGAACACGGGCGCCAGGGTCCGCCGCGGCGAAGGTTTCGTGGAGCTGGACATGCGGGGTCGCCGGCCGCATTCGGTCAACCTGGTGACCGCGCCCTGGCCCGGCTTCCCTACCGACATGCAGGCGCAATTCACGGCCCTGAACGCGATCGCCAGCGAACACGCGCTGGTTCGGGAAAGCGTATTCGAGCAAAGGTTCATGCACGTGGCGGAGCTCCAGCGCATGGGCGCGGACATCGAACCCCTGGGCCGGGAGGTTCTGATACGCGGCGTCCGGAAGTTGCAGGCCGCTCCGGTAATGGCCACAGACCTGCGCGCTTCCGCCAGCCTGGTGCTCGCCGCGCTGGTCGCCGAGGGCGAAACCGTGATTCACCGCGTCTATCATGTGGACCGCGGATACGAGCGAATCGAGGAGAAACTGAACGATCTGGGCGCGGTTATCCGCCGCGTATAATCCGGCCCATGATCCTGTATTCCAGTCCCATCAATCTTCATAGTCACCGGGTTCGAATAGTTGTAGCGGAAAAGAATATCGGTGTGCGAATTGTTCAGGTGCGAGACGGCAATCTTCCGCCCGATATTCAGTTGCTGAACCCTTACAACACGCTGCCGACGCTCGTGGACCGGGAATTGGCGGTCTATCACTCCCGAATCATCATCAACTACCTCGACGAGCGCTTTCCGCAACCGCCGCTGATGCCGGTCGACCCCAAGCGGCGGGCGCATTTCCGGCTGGCGCTGCACCGAATCGAGAACGACTTCTACAACCTCGCCGCACGACTGGACGGCAACGACGGAGAAGGCGAGAAGA
Source organism: Gammaproteobacteria bacterium (assembly GCA_009838035.1). Classification (NCBI taxonomy): domain Bacteria; kingdom Pseudomonadati; phylum Pseudomonadota; class Gammaproteobacteria; species Gammaproteobacteria bacterium. Next base: position 39,137 of record VXSK01000019.1, on the reverse strand, counting down.
GGCAGCTCCGCGAGGCGATGATCGAAGTTTCCGAAGCGGTGGAGTCCAGCCGCTTTTTTTTGGGCGACGAATTCTCCCTCGTGGACTGCAGCCTGGCGCCCGTGCTCTGGCGCCTGCGCAGCTACGGCATCGATCCCGGCCCGCGCGCCGAGGCCCTGTACGGCTACATGCGGAGAGTATTCGGCCGCCCCTCCTTCATGGAGGGCCTGTCCGAACTGGAGCGGGACATGCGCCCGCTGGCCGCCTGACGCCACGGGCTGCCCGCCACCGGCTTGCATGGCATGAGCGAGGGAACCCTTTCACTGAAGCCGTACCTCCTGCGCGCCGTGCATGAGTGGATTACCGATCGCGGCGACACTCCGCAGGTGGTGGTAAACGCCGACCGCACGGACGTTGCGGTGCCCAGGGACGGGATCAAGGACGGGCGAATCGTTCTCAACATCAGCTATCAGGCCACGCGCAATCTTGAACTGGGCGGCGAAACACTCAGTTTCGAGGCGCGTTTCTCCGGCGCCGCTCACCGGGTATCGGTGCCGGTGGACGCGGTACTCTGTATTTTTTCGCGGGAAACCGGCCAGGGGGTCGTGCTGACGGATCAACTGGGCGCCGCTATCGGGGAAGTGGCCGGTCCGTCGCCCACCCCGCCGCCCCGCGGGACGCCGAAGCTCAGGCTGGTCAAGTAGGGCCGCTGTCCCCGTACGCGTCGTCCAGAAGCCTGCAAAGGCAATGGATGGCGAACAGGTGAATCTCCTGGATCCTCGCCGTGCGGGTATGCGGCGCCCGCAGTTCGATATCGGCCTTTCCCAGGGTCCTTGAGACTTCCCCTCCGTCGCGGCCGGTCAGCGCCACGACGCGCATGCCGGCCCGGTGAGCGGCGCGCACCGCGTTCGTGACGTTGGGCGATGCGCCGGAGGTGCTGATCGCCAGCAGAACGTCGCCGGACCTGCCCAGTCCGCTTACCTGGCGAGAAAAGACCTCTTCGTAGCTGCGGTCGTTTGCGATCGAGGTGAGCGTGGAACTGTCGGTCGTAAGGGCGATCGCGGGAAGGCTGGCGCGCTCGGTCTCGAACCGGTTCAGCAGTTCCGAGGCGAAATGCTGCGCGTCCGCCGCCGAACCTCCATTGCCGCAGCTCAGAATCTTGCCGCCGGCGCTTAAGGATTCGAGCATCAGCGCCGCCGCTTCGGCAATCGGGACGGCCAGCGCGTCGGCCGACCGCCGGTTGACCTCGAGGCTTTCGGCGAATTCGCGTTTGACTCGTTCAGCGTCCATCAAATTGCAATGCGTTGCGGATCCAGCGGAACCTGGCGCGGGTGGCTTCGGTCAGAACGCCCACAACGTCAAAGCGCAGCATCATACCGTTGAATTGCGGGTTGTCGCGAATGAAACAGCGCGCCGCAAGCATCAGTGAACGTCTTTTCCGGTGGTTAATGGAAGCCTCGGGCGCGCCATGGCGGTCGCTGCGCCGCGCGCGCACCTCGACCACCACCAGTTGAGCGCCATCACGCATGACCAGGTCAAGCTCACCGTAGCGGCAGCGGTAGTTGGCGGCGAGCCGTTTCAGGCCGCGGGCTTCAAGGTATCCGCAGGCCTGCCTTTCGGCCTCGGATCCCCTGCGAGGGCCGGCGCCGGGGCGGCCTAGGGCGTTGCCGGTGCGGCTGTCAAATTGCCTTCTTCGACCCGCGTCCATGCCAGTTCCCGTTGCAGCCGCCCGTCGGGAGCACGGGAGACAATGCCGGTAAGACCGCCGATGCCCTTGACCAGCCCCTTCGATCCGTCAAACAGGGACAGCGCCAGCTTGAAGCTGTCGTAGCCCATCGCAAAAAGCGCGATGTTGAATCCCGAGGCGGCAAGCCAGTCGGGCGAAAACTCGCCGTGCACCACCTGCACATGCCGGTCCGCCAGCACGGGCAGCGCGGGCATTTCCACGCCGTTCAAGTCGCGATTATCGAGATGCTCGGGATCGAAGATGTTCTGTATGGCGTAAATCGGCAGATCGCCCGAATAGTTGTAGCGCAGCTGGGGGACCAGCAATTGGCCCTGGGCCGCGCGCGCCACCACGAAGACCAGGTCCGCGTCCTGGCGGCGGCGAGGCTCGAAGCTCAACCTTCTGCCCAGGCGCCTTTGCAGCTCGTCGTGCCGGCGGTTGCTTGCGCCGATCTTCAGCAGCCGTCCGATCTGGTCGGAATAATCCACCGCCGCAAGGCTGTACGGCTCCTGTGCAATGATCTCGCCACCGCCATCCTGGTACTCCTGCGCGAAACTGCGGTAGATGCGCCGTCCCCACTCGTTGCCGGGGTACAGCACCAGCGCGCGCCTGAGCCCCCGGCCGAGGGCGTGGCGCGCCGCCTGGCGGCTCTCGTGCTCGGGCGCGAGGGCGAACTCTTCGAATCGGGGCGGCGGAGAACCGGCACGCAAACGGTTCAGGGCGAGCGTGGGACGTTCGCCGGCGATTTCCGCGACCCGCTCAACCGATTCGGGCAGCAGCGGCCCGACGACGATGTCCGCGCCTTCCTCCACCGCGCGGCTCCATTCCCGCGCCGCATCAAGGGGATCGACGACTTCGTAGAACGCGACCTCGGGGCTGGCGCAGGAGGACTTCAGTGCGTAACGCGCGGCCAGGAATCCGTCGCGCAACGACCGCCGGGCATCGGCGTATCGTTCCGATCCGGGCAACAGCATTGCAATGCGGGAAGGACGCGTGGCGGACCGGCAAATCTCGGGAGTGATCGTGTCACCCAGCAGATCGACGGCCGGATGCTGCGGAAACCTCTCCTGCCAGTCTTGCAGGGCGGCGCGGGCCTCGGTCGGGTCGGCCTCCAGTTCACTGGTGAGCATGGCGAGTTCTATCCAGCCCAATTGAACCCCTTCCACGCCGTCGGTAGTCAGTTGGGCACGGTATTCGCGCAGCAGCGACCAGGTGAACTCGGCGCTTTCGAAATCGCCCTCGGCGAATCCCGCGCCGAGCAGCGTCAGGTCCTGCAAGGCTTCGGCCGGCCTCTGCAGTGCAAAGAGCAGTTCCGAGCGGGTCCGGAGCAGGTCGCCTGCAAGGTCGGGATACCGGTCGGGATCGATCGCCGCAAGCCTCTCGTACGCGACGTCCGGGCCTCCGACCATCCTTTCGCTTTCGGCCGCCGCGAGCGACCATAGCCCGATCCATTCGATGTCGGGGTCGATCGCCTGCAGTTCGCTGAGCGCCCGCCGGTTACGGCCCTCGCGGCCCGCTTCACGTGCCGCCAGGATCCGGTAGCGCTGTCGCAGCTGCGGAGGTGCCCGGCGAACCATGGAAAGGTAGACTTGGCGGGCAGCGCCGTGATCTCCGGCAGTGGAAAGGGTGCGCGCCTGTTCGCCAAGGGCCGCCAGTTCCTCGCTGGAAGCCCGCATCAGATCCGCGGGAGTGCAGGCGGCCAGGGCGACAAGCGCCAGGGCTGCGAGAGCCGCAAACCGGGCATGGCGTACCAGTGCCGGCGTCGCGTAACGGCTGGCTCGGCGCCTTGGGGCGGGCATGGAGGTGATCATATGACGGTTGCGAAGATGGCGGGGGCAGGCGCGCCTGAAGAAGCGGGGGCCTTGTTTGTCGCCGCCACTCCAATTGGCAACCTGGACGATGTTAGCACGCGGCTGACAGCGGTTTTCGAGCGCGCTTCCGGCGTGGCGGCGGAGGATACGCGCCGAACCCGCAAGCTGCTGCACAGCCTGGGAATACGCGTTGCGATGGTTTCCCTGCACGCCCACAACGAGCGTTCCAGGATTCCCGAACTTCTGCAGAGACTGCTGTCGGGAGAGGACCTGGTCCTGATGAGCGATGCAGGAACGCCCGGCATCAGCGATCCGGGCATGCGCCTGGTTCGCGAAGCAAGGCAGTCGGGCATACGCGTAAGTCCACTGCCCGGACCCTGCGCCGCGGTGGCGGCCCTGTCGGTGGCCGGCTTTCCCGCCGACCGCTTTCACTTCGAGGGATTCCTGCCCGCACGGCAGGCGGCGAGGCGCGCGCGGCTGAAACAACTCGAGGCAGTTCCCGAAACCCTGGTCTTTTACGAAGCGGTGCATCGGCTGACGGCGGCCCTTGAAGACATGCAGGACATTTTCGGCAGCGAACGCAAGGCATTTCTGGCCCGCGAACTGACCAAGATCCACGAGAGCGCTTACGGCGACAGCCTGGCGGAGCTGTGCGCGGCAGCCGCGGCGGGCGTGATCGTCGCCAGGGGCGAGTTCACGCTGGTCGTGGCCGGCAGCGGCGCGCAGGATCAGGACGAGAAGGAGCTGGACGCCGTGCTGCGCCCCTTGCTGGAGGAGCTGCCGACCCGCCAGGCGGCCCGGCTTGCGGCTTCGATCGCAGGGTGTTCGCGCCGCCTCGCGTACCGGCGCGCGCTGGCCTTGAGGCCGCCCGGGGAGCGGGTCCCGTAGAGGCGCCGCCAAGCGCCTTGTGCATATAATGTCCGGCTGCTTCATCGTACGGTTTAGCGTATGCCCAAGACCTCTCTTTTTACTTCCGAGTCGGTTTCCGACGGCCATCCGGACAAGCTGGCGGACCAGGTTTCCGACGCCGTGCTCGATGCCATCCTTTCGCGGGATGAGGACGCGCGCGTGGCGGCGGAGGTGCTGGTCAAGACCGGTTTCGTGCTGGTCGCCGGCGAGATCACCACATCGACCTGGGTGGATCTCGAATCGCTGGTTCGGGGACTGATCAAGGACGTCGGCTACAACAACTCGGAACTGGGTTTCGATGGCGCGACCTGCGGCGTTCTGAACGCGATCGGGAAGCAGTCCCCCGATATCCGCAGGGGAGTGAACGCCGGCGAGGGCAAGCCGCTGGGCGCCGGCGACCAGGGAATGATGTTCGGATATGCCTGCAGGGAAACGCCCACCCTCATGCCGGCGCCGATCGACCTGGCGCACCGGCTCATGCTCAGACATGCCGAAATGCGGGCGTCGGGGGAACTGGACTGGCTGCGGCCCGACGGCAAGTCGCAGGTCACGGTGCGCTACGAGGACGGCAAGCCGGTGGCCGTTACCGATGTCGTTCTGTCCACCCAGCATGCCCCACATATCTGGCCGGACGACTTCGCGCGGGGCGTTTGTCCGCCGGACTTCAGGGAAGCGATCATCGAGCTGCTGATCAAGCCGGTGCTGGGTCCCCAGTGGCTGGCGGGCCCGATCAACTACCTGATCAATCCCGCCGGACGGTTTGTCGAAGGCGGGCCGCAGGCGGACTGCGGCCTGACCGGGCGCAAGATCATCGTCGACACCTACGGCGGAATGGCCCGGCACGGCGGCGGCGCGTTCTCAGGCAAGGATCCGTCCAAGGTGGATCGGTCCGCCGCCTACGCGGTCCGGCACGCCGCCAAGAATGTCGTCGCGGCCGGCCTGGCGGAGCGCTGCGAAGTGCAGGTCTGTTACGCGATCGGCGAGCCGGAGCCGGTAGCGGTCGATGTCGAGAGCTTTGGTACCGCGAAGGTCAGCGACGAACGCCTCAAGGCGCTGGTGCGGGCCCATTTCGACTTGTCGGTGGAGGGCATTATCCGGGACCTTGACCTGAAGCGCATGTCGTACCGCCCCGCGGCCGCCTTCGGCCATTTCGGCAGGGAGGATTGCGGTTTCAGCTGGGAAGAAACCGGACGGGCTGCGCAGCTCGCCGACGACGCCCGCGCGGCGAAGGTCGCCTGATGTCCCGGTCAGCCGTAACCCGCCTGCACGAGGACTACCGGGTCGCCGACCTGTCGCTGGCCGACTTCGGCGAACGCGAAATTGCCATCGCCCGCAGCGAAATGCCCGGGCTCATGGCGCTGAGGGCCGAATACGCCGACCGGCGGCCGCTCGCCGGGGCGCGGATTGCCGGCTGCCTGCACATGACGGTGCAGACCGCCGTACTGATCGAAACGCTGCTGGAACTGGGCGCGGAGGTGCGCTGGTCGTCGTGCAACCGACTGTCCACCCAGGACCACGCCGCCGCCGCCATGGCGCGCCGGGGCGTGCCGGTGTTTGCCTGGAAGGGCGAAACGGAAGAGGAATACATCGCCTGTATCGCCCGCACCATCACCGGCCCGGGCGGCTGGGTCCCCAACCTCCTGCTGGACGACGGCGGCGACCTGACCCGTATCGTTCACGAGGAGCACCCCAAGCTCGCCGCCGAGCTGCTGGGACTCAGCGAGGAGACCACGACGGGCGTTCATCAGCTCTACCGGATGCATGAGCAGGGAACGCTGCGTTGCCCGGCCATGGATGTGAACGCCTCGGTGACCAAGTCCAAGTTCGACAACCTGTACGGCTGCCGCGAATCGCTGGTCGATGGCATCAAGCGGGCTACCGACGTGATGGTGGCGGGCAAGATTGCGGTGGTGTGCGGTTACGGTGATGTGGGCAAAGGCTGTGCCCAATCGCTCAAGGGCCTTGGGGCGCAGGTGTGGATTACCGAAATCGATCCGATCTGCGCCTTGCAGGCGGCGATGGAAGGCTATCCGGTGGTCACGATGGACGAAGCCTGCGGGCAGGCCGACATCTTCGTTACCGCGACCGGCAACAGGAGCGTCATCACCCACGACCATATGGCGCGCATGAAGGACCAGGCCATCCTCTGCAACATCGGCCATTTCGACGTGGAGATCGACGTCGCAAGCCTGAAGGACTGCGAGTGGGAGGAAATCAAGCCGCAGGTGGATCACGTGATCTTTCCGGACGGCAAGCGGCTCATCCTGCTGGCCCGCGGCCGGCTGGTGAACCTGAGTTGCGCCACCGGGCACCCCAGTTTCGTTATGTCGACCAGCTTCACCAACCAGGTCCTGGCCCAGATCGAACTGCTGACGCGCAGGGATTACGAAAACCGCGTGTACACGCTGCCGCGCCGGCTCGACGAAAAAGTCGCGCGCCTGCACCTTCCCAAGCTGGGCGCCTCGCTCAGCCGCCTTACGCCGGAGCAGGCCGAGTATCTCGGCATCCCGGAGACCGGTCCCTTCAAGCCCGACCGGTACCGCTACTAGGCCATACAACGCAATGCGACACCGCCCCGCTGATTCGGCCACGAAGCCAATCAGCGTGCAGCCCGTCGCCCATCAAGGACCTTAAGAATGTCGGTATTCAATTCCCTCAGAGAATATGCCCAAGCCATGGAGCAGCAGGGCAATCTGCTGCGCATCCCGGACATGGACCAGGACCAGTTCGAGATGACGGCTTTCTCCTACCGCCTGGAGGACCGGATGCGGACCTCGGCTCCGGCTTTCCTGGTGGAACGCACGAAGATGAACGGCCGCTGGTACGAAACGCCGGTCATCTGCAACGTCCTGAACAGTTTCAAGACGGTCGCCATGTGTCTCGGAGTGGAGGATCTCAGCGACGAAGAGCGCGAAATGAACAAGGTGGTGGAGAAGGAACTGCTCAAGTACATGAACGAGGACTATCGTTTCGCGCAGATTCCTCCCGTGGAGGTGGACGGGGCGGATGCTCCGTGCAAGGAGGTGAAGCTGTTCGGCGAGGACGCCGACCTCGACCGGTTTCCGTGGATCATGAACAATCCGGCCGACGGCGGGCGGTTCATCAGTACCGGCTCGGTGATCATGGAAGACCCCGATATCGGCCGCAACGTCGGCACCTACCGGCTGCAGGTCAAGGGCCCGCAGAAACTCGGCATCTGCTTTACCGGCCAGAATCACGGCGCGATGATGATGCGCAAGGCCATCGCGCAGGGCAAGAAGAGCGTGCCTTGCGTCGTGGCCACCGGCCTGGACCCGATCACCTGGATGATGAGCAGCACCCGGGTGGGCGAGTTGGGTGACGATGAATTCGCCCTGTCCGGAGGGTTCCGGGGCGAGCCGGTGGAGCTGGTCCGGGCCGAAACGAACTCGCTGATGGCGCCCGCGCACGCCGAGATCGTCATCGAGGGGGAAATCAGCACCGACAAGGAGATGGAGGGCCCGTACGGCGAGATGCTGGGCTACATAGGGGAACCGGCGCCCAATCACTTCATGACGGTCAAGGCCATCACGCACCGCGAAAAGCCCTGGGTTTACAACATCTGGCCGGGAATCGGCGGGGCCTATCTCACCTGGCCGTGGCAGGTGGGGCATTTCGCGCGGCTGAAGCGGATCATGCCCAACCTCGTGAAGCTGCACATGCCGCCGGACATTCCCAGCATGGTGATCGCCTGCATCAACAAGCGCCTGCCCGGCGAGGGGATCGAAGCCGGGCTCCTGATCATGGGCTACCGGATGATCGGGTTCAGCAAGAAGATGATCATCATCCTCGACAAGGACGTGGACCCCACCGACCTCACGCGGGTCTTGCACGCAGTCACCACGCGCTGGCAGCCCTGGCCGGCCAGCCTCACCGTGAGGCAGACGTTCTCATTCATGATCGATCCCAGCACCCACCGAAACGCGCTGTCGAGCAAGATGCTGATCGACGCCACCCGGCAATTGCCGGCGGAAGGCGGCCCCAACGTGTTCGCCGAGGACAACCGCACGGTTATGGAAGAGCGCGCCGCGGACTCGTTCAAGCTCGTCGACCGCCGCTGGGACGAGTACTTCGCCGACTGATGGCGGGAAGGGCCGTGAGGAGGAGCCGGGGATGAGGTATTTCGGCACAGACGGCGTGCGCGGCACGGTGGGGCAGCATCCGATGACGGCCGAGTTCGCGTTGCGGCTGGCCGGTGCAGCCACCCGCGCCCTGCTGCCCCGCGGCGGCAAGGTGGTGATCGGCAAGGACACGCGGGTTTCCGGCTACATGTTCGAATCGGCGCTGGAGGCGGGTTTTGTCGCCGCCGGCGCCGACGTTCGCCTTTCCGGCCCCCTGCCGACGCCCGGCGTGGCCCTGCTGACCCGGGAGCTGGGCGCCGATCTTGGTGTCGTCATCAGCGCTTCGCACAATGCCTACGGCGATAACGGAATCAAGTTTTTCAAGCATGACGGCTTCAAGCTGGCGGCCGGGGAAGAGGCGCTGATCGAAAGCCATATCGAAGACGCCGCCGTAACGCTGGATTCCACCGCGCTGGGCCAGGTGCGACGGGTCGACGACGCTCTGGAGCGCTACGAGCAGCATTGCCTGGGCACGGTGCCCGGGGACATGTCGCTGGAGGGCGTCAAGATCGTTGTGGACTGCGCGCACGGCGCTTCCTACCGGGTGGCCCCGGCGACGCTGACGGCGCTGGGCGCCGAACTCGTTCCGCTGGGCTGTTCGCCGAACGGGCGCAATATCAACGACCGCTGCGGCGCCACCGAGCCCGACCTGCTGCGGCGCACGGTCAAGGCGGTCGAAGCCGATGTGGGGATCGCCCTGGACGGCGACGGCGACCGCGTAATCATGGTGGATTCCGGCGGCGCGACCCTGAACGGCGATACGCTGTTGCTGGTTCTCGCCCTGGCGCGAAAGGATGCCGGGAGGCTGACCGGTCCGGTTGTGGGGACCCAGATCAGCAGCATGGCGCTGGAACGGGCCCTGCAGGTGGAGGGAATCGCTTTCTGCCGCGCGGAAGTGGGCGACAGGCATGTGGTAACGATGCTTCGCGAGAAAGGCGGAGTCCTGGGCGGGGAAAGTTCCGGGCACATTCTGTGCCTGGACAAGTCCACCACCGGCGACGGGCTGCTGGTGGCCCTGGAAGTGCTGTCCGTGATGCAGGCGAGAAACTGTTCGCTGGCGGAACTGGCCGAGGACATGCCGCATATGGAGCAGGCGAACCTGAACGTGCCCGCGAACGGCGACGGCAGCCTGGGAGACCCCGCTGTCGAAAGGGCCATGCGCGCGGCCCGCCGGCTGCTTGGCGAGGAAGGCCGCATCGTGGTGCGGCCGTCGGGCACCGAGCCCGTTTTCCGCATCATGGCGGAGGGCCCCGACCGCACACGCGTGGACAGGGCCGCCGAAGGCGTGGCCCAGGCGCTTAGGGCCAGTTAGCACAAGGCGACGCCGCATGACCGATCGGCGCCGGATCGTGGCCGGCAACTGGAAGATGCACGGCAGCCTGGTCTCGGCAAGCGAACTGGCCGCGGCGCTGGCCTCTACAACGCATGATCCCGGCCGCGGCCTACCGGAAGTGATCGTGTTTCCGGCTTTCCCGCACCTGGACGCCGTGCGCCGGGCACTGGAAGACGCGGAGTCGGCGGGAATCCTCGCCGTCCAACTGGGGGCGCAGGACCTGTCAATCCATGAACAGGGCGCACATACCGGCGAAGTGTCCGCGGACATGCTGCTGGATTGCGGCTGCAGCCACGTTCTTGTCGGGCACTCGGAAAGACGCACCGGCTTGCGCGAAAGCGACGAGCTCGTGGCGAAGAAATTTCAAAAGGCGGCGGATCACGGGCTGATTCCGGTGCTTTGCGTTGGAGAAACGCTTCCCGAACGCACGGCGGAACGCACTGCGGAGGTCGTACTGCGGCAACTCGGGGCGGTCTTGGAACTGTGCGGCGGCGGTATGTTCGAGCGTGCGGTCCTGGCCTATGAACCCGTCTGGGCCATCGGTACCGGCCACACCGCTACACCGGAGCAGGCCCAGCAGGTGCATGCCCTGCTGCGCGGCGAAATCGCCCGCAGCAATGCTAAAATTGCCGTCGGCCTTCGCATTCTGTACGGGGGCAGCGTGAACGGCGCCAACGCGGCCGCGCTTTTTGCCCAGCCGGACATTGACGGCGGCCTGGTGGGCGGCGCTTCCCTGGATGCGAAGGAGTTTTTGCGGATCATCACGGCGGTATAGCGGAGTAGGGTTCTGTTACAGCAATTGTTCCTGGCGGCGCATGTTCTCGTTGCTGCCCTGATTATTGTTTTTGTGCTGCTTCAGCGCGGAAAGGGCGCGGAAACGGGCGCCGCTTTCGGTTCGGGCGCATCCGGTACGGTGTTCGGCGCGCGCGGTTCGGCGAACTTCCTTTCGCGCGTCACGGCAGTACTCGCCACGCTGTTCTTCGCCACCAGCCTCATCCTCACCGGGGTCGGCAAGCCCCGGCCCGAGGAAAGCCTTCTCGACACCATCGAGCAGGCTGCGCCGGCCGAAGAGGAGGCCGTGCCCGAGGAGGAAGATGAAGACCTGCCGCAGCTGCCCTCGCTTCAGCCTGCGGAGCAACCCGACATCCCGCAGGAATGATGCAGCCTTTCTTTTCGTGCCGATGTGGTGGAATTGGTAGACACGCTGTCTTGAGGGGGCAGTGGCGTAAGCCGTGCCGGTTCGAGTCCGGCCATCGGCACACCCACGCGAACTGCAGAAGTCGTTCCCCGGACTTGCGGTACGGGAGGCGCTGCATGGCCCGCCCTTGCGGGGAACGTTGGAGGCAGGGATGCCGACACCGAGCCCACAAGGATGTGCTTGCCGGCGTGTCCCCGCAAGGGCGGGCCATGCAGCGACGGCGGACAACGGAATAGTCATGCCGGCCGATTACCTTCCGGTGCTGATTTATCTCTGCGTGGCGTTCGGCATAGCGCTGGCGCTGCTCGGCCTGGGCCTGCTGCTCGGCCGCGGGCAGCGGGACGAGCGCAAGCTGGAGCCGTACGAATGCGGCTTCGACGCGTTCGAGGACTCGCGCATGCGCTTCGACGTGCGCTACTACCTCGTCGCGATCCTGTTCATCATCTTCGATCTCGAAATCGCCTTCCTGTTTCCCTGGGCCGTGGCGCTGGACGCCATCGGTGACCAGGGTCTGATCGCGATGGGCATCTTCCTTCTGGTGCTCGTCGTGGGCTTCGTGTACGAGTGGCGCAAGGGGGCCCTGGAATGGGACTAGATACGCCACTGGAAGCCGCCGGGCCGCGCATCGACGGCATGGCCGACACGCTCACGGAGGCCCGCGAGCAGGGCTTCGTCGTGACTTCGCTGGACAAGCTGCTGAACTGGGCGCGCACCGGGTCCATGTGGCCGATGACTTTCGGGCTGGCCTGCTGCGCGGTCGAGATGATGCATGCCGGCGCCGCACGATACGATCTCGACCGCTTCGGCGTGATGTTCCGGCCCAGTCCCAGGCAATCGGACGTGATGATCGTGGCCGGGACCCTGTGCAACAAGATGGCGCCTGCCTTGCGCCGCGTCTACGACCAGATGCCGGAGCCGCGCTGGGTGATCTCGATGGGTTCCTGCGCCAACGGCGGCGGCTACTACCACTATGCCTATTCGGTGGTGCGCGGTTGCGACCGCATCGTGCCGGTGGACGTTTATGTTCCCGGCTGTCCTCCGACGGCCGAGGCGCTGTTCTACGGCATCCTGCAGTTGCGCAACAAGATTCGCCACAGCAAGGCGCTGGCGCGTCCGCAACCCACAGCCTGAACGAGGCGCTTCATGTCCGCCCGCCTCGAGTCCCTGGCCGAAGCCTTGCATGCGCGCTTCGAAGGCGTGCTGCACCGGCGGGAATCCTTCTGCGGCGAATTGAGCTACGACCTCGACGCGTCCGACCTGCCGGCAACCGCCGTCGCCTTGCGCGACGAAGACGAGTTTTCCTTCGCGACCCTGATCGACGTGTGCGGCGTCGATTACCTGGGCTACGGCCAGGCCCAGTGGAGGACCGAGGCGGCGACCGAGTCCGGCTTCAGCCGGGCCGTCGAGCCGGGCGCCAGCACGACCCGCACGGCTTCCGAAAGCGAACGCCGGGCGCTGGAGCAGCCGGCGCGGTTCGCCGCCGTCTATCACCTGCTGTCGCTGCGCCATAACCTGCGCGTCAGGCTGCGGGCCTTCGCCGTGGGGGAGAACCCGCCGATCCTGCCGTCGGTGACGGCCGTCTGGCAGGCGGCCGACTGGTTCGAGCGCGAGGCCTTCGACCTGTTCGGCATCGTTTTCGAGGGCCATGGGGACCTGCGCCGTATCCTGACCGATTACGGCTTTATCGGACATCCCTTCCGCAAGGATTTTCCGTTGAGCGGAAAAGTGGAAGTCCGCTACGATGAGGACAAGCGCCGCGTGGTGTATGAGCCGGTCAGCATAGAGCCGCGAACTCTGGTTCCGCGCGTGATCCGGGACGACAACCGGTACCGGCCGGCGCTCAGGGCCGAGCCCGGCGACGGCGGCGGGCAGGTGGGCGATGGCTGAGTTTCAGAGCTACACGATGAACTTCGGCCCCCAGCATCCGGCCGCGCACGGCGTGCTGCGGCTGGTCCTGGAAATGGACGGCGAAGTCGTGATGCGCGCCGACCCGCACATCGGGCTGCTTCACCGCGCCACCGAGAAACTGGCGGAGTCCAAGCCCTACAACCAGAGCATCGGCTACATGGACCGTCTTGACTACGTGTCCATGATGGCCAACGAGCATGGCTATGTCCTGGCGATCGAGAAGCTGCTGGGGATCGAACCGCCGCCCCGGGCCCTCTACATCCGCGTGATGTTCGACGAGATCACTCGGATACTGAATCACCTCCTGTGGCTGGGCTGCCATGGCCTCGACGTGGGCGCCATGACCATCTTCCTCTACTGTTTCCGCGAGCGCGAGAACCTGATGGACTGCTACGAGGCGGTGTCGGGCACGCGCATGCACGCAACCTACTATCGGCCGGGCGGCGTTTACCGCGACCTGCCCGAACGGATGCCCAGGCACCTGGCGCAACCCGATGCGAACAGGGCTTCCGGCCGCGACAAGGCCATGGACGAAGGGCGGGACGGCTCGCTGCTCGATTTCATCGAACACTTCACCCGGCGCTTTCCCGGCCACGTGGACGAATACGAAACGCTGCTGACCGAGAACCGGATCTGGAAGCAGCGCACGGTGGGCATCTCCGTGGTTTCCCCCGAAAGGGCCCTGAACCTGGGCTTTACCGGTCCCATGCTGCGCGGCTCGGGCGTGGAGTGGGACCTGCGCAAAAAGCAGCCGTACGCGGCCTACGCGGACGTGGACTTCGACATTCCGGTGGGAGTCAACGGCGATTGCTACGACCGCTATCTGGTGCGGGTCGAGGAATTGCGGCAGTCCAACCGGATTATCCGGCAATGTGTGGACTGGCTGCGCGCGAACCCCGGGCCGGTCATGGTGGACGACTACAAGCTGGCGCCGCCGAAACGCGAGGAGATGAAGGAGAAGATGGAATCGCTGATCCATCACTTCAAGCTCTTCACCGAGGGCTACTGCGTGCCGGAAGGCGAGGCCTACGCCGCCGTGGAACACCCCAAGGGCGAGTTCGGCGTCTACCTGGTTTCCGACGGCGCCAACAAACCGTTCCGGGTCAAGATACGGGCGCCGGGCTTCGCCCATATGGCGGCCATGGACGAGATGGTGCGGGGCCACATGCTGGCCGACGTGGTGGCGACCATCGGCACCATGGACGTCGTGTTCGGCGAGATTGACCGCTAGCGCGGCAGGAATAGCTGTGAGCGACAACTCCTTGCTTCCCGACGCGGCGCGCGCAGCCATCCGGGCGTCGGCCGCCCGGTTCCCGAGCGGGCGCCAGCGCTCCGCGGTTCTGGACGCGCTTCGCCTTGCCCAGGAGGAGAACGGCGGCTGGTTGTCGGTGGAACTGATGGACGCAGTGGCCGGGGAGCTGGAGCTGCCGCCTATCCAGGTTTATGAGGTCGCAACCTTCTACTCCATGTTCGAGGTGCGCCCGGTCGGGCGGCATTGCGTATCCGTGTGCACCAATATTTCCTGCTGGCTTCGCGGCGGCCGAGAGTTGCTTGCACACCTGGAGAATCGGCTGGGGATTTCCGCGGGCGAGAGCACCGTCGACGGACGGATTTTTCTAAAGGAAGAGGAGGAGTGCCTGGCCGCCTGCACCGGCGCGCCGATGATGATGGTGGGCCACCACTACCATGAGAACGTGACGCCCGACGAGGCCGACCGCATCGTCGGGGGGTTGAGCTGACGGACATGAACCTGGTTCACGTCTGCATGCCGCCGCCCGATGCGGAACGGCCCTGGCGGCTGGAGTCCTACGAGGGCCGCGGCGGCTACCGGGTCTGGCGGAAAGTGCTGGCCGGCGAACTCGAAGCCGGACAAATCCAGGAATCGGTCAAGGCATCCGGGCTGCGGGGCCGTGGCGGGGCCGGCTTTCCCACCGGGCTTAAGTGGAGTTTCATGCCCGGGGACTGCGAGCAACCCACCTACCTCGTCTGCAACTCCGACGAGAGCGAGCCCGGAACCTGCCACGATCGGGACATCCTGCGCTACAACCCGCACGTGCTGATCGAGGGCATGGCGCTGGCCGCCTTTGCGATGGGCGCGACGGTGAGCTACAACTACATTCGCGGCGAGTTCCTGGGCGAACCGGTGCCGAGGTTTCTTGACGCGCTGGACGAAGCTCGGGCGGCGGGCCTGATCGGCCGTGGCCTGGGCTCTGCCGGGATCGACTTCGAGCTGCATCCCTTCGTGGGCGCGGGCGCGTATATCTGCGGCGAGGAGACGGGCCTCCTGGAGTCGCTGGAAGGCAAGCCCGGCAAGCCCCGCTTCAAGCCGCCGTTCCCCGCGCAAAGCGGCTTGTACGGCCGTCCCACCACGGTCAACAATACCCAGACCCTGGCCTGCGTGCCGGCCATCGTGGAAAAGGGCGCGGAGTGGTTCAAGTCGCTGGGGCCGCCCAATTCGGCCGGCACCATGATCTATTCCGTGTCCGGCCACGTGGAGCGGCCCGGCAACTACGAGGCGCCGCTGGGCGTTTCATTCAATGAACTGCTGGAGCATGCCGGCGGTGTCTGGAAGGGCCGCGAGCTCAAGGCGGTGATACCCGGCGGGTCTTCGGTCCCGGTGCTGCCGGCGGCAATCATCAGGGAATGCACGATGGATTACGACTCGCTGAGCGAGGCGGGTTCGGCGCTGGGGACCGGGGCGATGATCGTAATGGACGATCGAACCTGCATGGTGAGCGTCCTCAGGCGCATTGCACGCTTTTACTACGCCGAGTCCTGCGGCCAGTGCACGCCCTGCCGCGAAGGCACCGGGTGGCTGTACCGGATGCTGACGCGCATGCTGGAAGGCCGGGCCCGCGTATCGGACCTGGACCTGCTGCTGAGCGTCGCCAACAACATCGAGGGCCACACGATCTGCGCCCTGGGAGATGCGGCGGCGTGGCCCGTACAGAGCTTCCTCAAGCATTTCCGCGGTGAATTTGAGGCGAAGATCCGGAGTTCCCGGGCCATCGCCCGTCAGCGGGAGACGGCCTATGCCTGACCGGAGCGTTCGCCTTACCGTAAACGGCCGGGAACTCGAGGCCGCGGCCGGCGAGATGCTGATCGCGGTGACTGACCGGGCCGGCATTTACGTGCCCCGTTTCTGCTATCACCCCAAGCTGAGCGTCGCGGCCAATTGCCGCATGTGCCTGGTGGACGTGGCCGGCGCACCCAAGCCCATGCCTGCCTGCGCCCTGCCTGTCACCGACGGCCTGGAGGTCGAAACCCGGTCCGGCCGGGCGATAGCGGCCCAGCGGGCGACGATGGAGTTTCTGCTGATCAACCATCCGCTCGATTGTCCGGTTTGCGACCAGGGAGGGGAGTGCGAGCTTCAGGACCTGGCAATGGGATTCGGCCGCGATATCTCGCGCTTTTCGGAAGGAAAGCGGGCGGTGCCCGATCCGGACCTGGGCCCGCTGGTGTCCACCGACATGACCCGCTGCATCCATTGCACGCGCTGCATACGTTTCGGCGAGGAGGTCGCCGGCGTGCAGGAACTCGGCGCGACCGGCCGCAGCGAGCACATGGAGATCACCACCCACGTTGAGCGGTCCCTGAAGCACGAACTGTCCGGCAACGTCATCGACGTATGTCCGGTCGGGGCCCTGAACAACAAGCCGTACCGCTTCACCGCCCGCGCCTGGGAAATGAGCGCTCACGCGACGGTGGCGCCGCACGACTGCGTGGGTTCGGCGCTTTATGCGCACGTCCTGCGCGGGCGCGTGCGGCGGATCGTGCCGCGCGAGAACGAGGCGGTGAACGAGACCTGGATTTCCGACCGGGACCGCTTCAGTTGCGAGGGCCTGTATGTGGAGGAGCGGCTTCACAAGCCGCTGGTGCGGCGCGATGGGCGGCTGATCGAGGCCGGCTGGGAGGAAGCGCTGGCCGCGGCTGCCGCGGGCCTGATGCGCGCGGCGGAAGAGCAGGGCGGCGAGGGGCCTGGGGCGCTGGTCTCTCCTTCGGCGACGGCCGAGGAAGGCTACCTCCTGGGGAAACTGATGAGCGCACTGGGATCGGCCAACGTCGATCACAGGCTCAGGCAGCGCGATTTTCGCGGCGCCGCGCCGGCCGGCGAGGCGCCGTGGCTGGGGACCCGTTTCGGCGACGTGGAGTCGCTGGACTCCCTGCTGCTGGTGGGCTGCGATCTGCGCAGCGAAGCGCCGATTCTGGCCCACCGGGTTCGCAAGGCGGCCATGGCCGGCGCCCGGGTCAGCTATCTGGACCTGGCCGAGCGGGAATACCTGCATCCTATAGGCAGCAGGAGCGTGCAGCCGCCCCGGGATTGGGCCCGCGCTCTGGGGCCGTTGGCCCATCGCGCCCTCAAGGGCGAGCGCCGTGCATTGTGGCTGGGCGGACTCGCGCTTCGCCATCCGGCCTACGTCGAATTGCTGGAAGCGGCCGCCGAGGCGGCCGGCGCCGCCGCGCTCGGCCATGTGACGCAGGGCGGAAACGCCGCCGGCTTGCACCTGGCTGGCGTCCTGCCCGGCCAGGCCAATGGAGAGGGTGCTGCCGGTCTCGATGCGGACCGGATGGGCCGCATGTCCCTTCCGGGAATGGTCCTGATGGGCGTCGAGCCGGATCTTGATTGCGTCGCGGGCGCCCATGATGCGATTCGCGACGCCGGTTTCCTGCTTGCGCTGAATCCCTGGGTTTCGCCCTGGTTGCTCAGCCACGCGGATGTATTGCTGCCTACCGCGACTTACCTGGAGACTCCGGGGACCCTGGTGAACGGACAGATGGACTGGCAGAGTTTTGACGCAGCCGCTCCGCCTCCGGGTATGGCCCGCCCGGCCTGGAAAGTGCTGAGGGCGCTGGCGGACCGTTTGGGACTCGACAGCTTCGGATATGCCGACACGGACCAGGTCGTGGCGGAACTCAGGCAGCGTATCGAAAGCCCCGCTGCCTCCCCGGCGTCCACTTCGAATGGCGGCGCGCCCGGCTCGCGGCGTTTCGACGATGAAGAATTCGCCGGGCTGGAATTGCCCATGTACTCGGTCGATGGCCTGGTGCGGCGTTCCGCACCCCTGCAGCAAGCCGCTGCGATTCAAAGGGCTGCCTGAAGCCGTCCCATGACCGAACTGCTCTCCACCTGGCTGGATTTCCTGCCCCCCGAGGCGGTCGGTGCGCTGATCGACCTGGTGGCGATACTCGCGGTCACGGTAGTCGTGATCCTCTGCGTGGCCTACGCCACCTACCTGGAGCGCAAGGTGATCGGCTTCATGCAACTGCGGCAGGGCCCGAACCGGGTGGGCTTTCGCGGACTCCTGCAGCCGTTCGCCGATGTGCTGAAGCTGCTGGTGAAGGAAATCGTGATTCCCGGCCGCGCCAACCGCTGGCTGTTCCTTACCGCTCCGGTGCTGGCGCTGGTTCCGGCGCTTGCAGCCTGGGCCGTGGTGCCGCTGTTCCCCGACTTCGCAGTGGCGGACCTGAACGCCGGCCTGCTCTACCTGCTGGCCATGACCTCGCTGGGAATCTACGGAATCATCCTGGCCGGTTGGGCCAGCAACTCCAAGTACGCGCTGCTCGGGGCGATGCGCTCGGCTGCGCAGATGGTCGCCTACGAAATCGCGATGGGGTTCGCACTGGTGGGCGTGCTGATGGCGGCCGGCAGCCTGAACCTGGGCGACATCGTCGAGAAACAGGCGGGGGGAGTGGGCAACTGGTTCGTTCTTCCCCTCCTGCCCCTGTTCCTCGTGTATTTCATCTCCGGCATAGCCGAGACCAACCGGGCTCCGTTCGACGTGGCCGAGGGCGAGTCGGAAATCGTGGCCGGATTCCACGTGGAATACGGCGGCGCCACGTTCGCCATGTTCTTCCTGGCGGAATACGCCAACATGATTCTGATCGCCACGCTCACCGCCGTGCTGTTCCTCGGCGGCTGGGACTCGCCGTTTGCCGGCCTCATTGACCGGCAATGGCCGGTTGTGGGAATTCTCGCGGCCCCCGGCCTGTTCTGGCTGGCCGCCAAGACGTTTCTGTTCGTGTTCGTCTTCCTGTGGTTGCGCGCGACCTTCCCCCGTTACCGCTACGACCAAATCATGCGTCTGGGCTGGAAAGTGTTCATTCCGGTGACGCTGGTGTGGATCGGCGTGGAGGCCGTGCTGTCCGTGCTTGAAATGGGGCCGTTCAAATGAATGATTCCGAAAAAAGGCCCGCGGCCGGCAAGCCCGGCCCCGGCGATCGCGTCCGGGCGGTTTTCCGCACTTTCGCTCTCTGGGAGCTGTTGCGGGGACTGCGCGTAACCCTCACCAACTTCTTCAGGCGCAAGGTCACGCTCAGGTATCCGGAAGAGAAGGCCCCGCAATCGCCGCGCTTTCGGGGCCTGCACGCCTTGCGCCGCTACGCCAACGGCGAGGAGCGCTGCATCGCCTGCAAGCTGTGCGAAGCCGTCTGTCCGGCGCTGGCGATCACGATCGAGTCCGAAGTGCGCGAGGACGGCACCCGCCGGGCGAGCCGCTACGACATCGACCTGTTCAAGTGCGTGTACTGCGGGTTCTGCGAGGAAGCCTGTCCGGTGGACGCGATCGTGGAGACCCGGATTCACGAGTACCACATGGAGAACAGGGGCGAGAACATCCTGACCCGGGAACGGCTGCTTGAAATCGGCGATCGATACGAGGAACAGATTGCCGCCGATCGCAGCGCCGACGCTTCCTACCGCTGAACCGCATCTTCATGCAGCAGATTCCGGAAATTTTCCCGCTCATACTCTTCTACGGCTGGTCGGGCATGCTGATTGCGGCCGCCGTGGGCGTGATCACGGCGCGCAATCCGGTTCATTCGGTGCTGCTTCTGGTGCTGTGCTTCGTCATCTCGGCCGCCATCTGGCTGCTGCTGCGCGCCGAGT
This sequence comes from Gammaproteobacteria bacterium, assembly GCA_009838035.1. NCBI lineage: Bacteria > Pseudomonadati > Pseudomonadota > Gammaproteobacteria > Gammaproteobacteria bacterium. The sequence goes on along the minus strand of VXSK01000019.1, from coordinate 19,248 downwards.
TCCTGGCCGTGGCCCTGGTGCTGGTTTACGTCGGCGCGGTCATGGTGCTGCTGCTGTTCGTCGTGATGATGCTGGACATCAACGTCGAGCGCATGCGTGAAGGGCTCACGCGCTATGCTCCCCTGGGCGTGCTGGTCGGTCTGCTGCTGGCCGCGCAGCTTTCCTCGGTCTGGTGGTTGCGGCGCTCCGGACTGGAAGCCGCGGCGCCCGCCGATACGCTGGTTTTCGAGGAGGGCAATACGCAGGCGCTGGGCACGCTGCTGTATACCGAGCACCTGTATGCCTTCGAGATAGCCGGCTATATCCTCCTGCTGGCCATCATCGGCGCGATTACGCTCACGCTGCGCCGCCGCAAGGGCCTGCGCGTGCAGCAGGTGTCCGAACAGGTCGCCGTCCGGCCGGAAAGCCGGGTCCGGCTGGTCAGGATGCCCGTGGAGAAGGACCAGTGATCGGGCTTGCCCACCTGCTGACCCTGAGCACGATCCTGTTCGCGATCGCCGTGTGCGGCATTTTCATCAACCGCCGCAGCGTGATCCTGCTTCTGATGTGCGTGGAACTGTTGCTGCTCGCGGTCAATTTCAATTTCATCGCGTTCGCCTACTTCCTCGGCGACCTGGCCGGGCAGGTGTTCGTGTTCTTCATCCTGACCGTGGCCGCGGCGGAGGCCGCGATTGGCCTGGCGATCCTCGTGGTGCTGTTCCGCAACCGGCTCAGCGTGAACGTGGAAGAGTTCAGCCTGCTCAAGGGATGATGTACGAAGCAATCCTGTTCGCGCCGCTGTGCGCGGCGGCGCTGGTGGCGCTGGGCGCCAGGGTCCTGCCGCGCCAGGTGGTTCACGGCCTGCCGATCCTGGCCGTGGGCCTGTCCGCCGTCCTGTCGATCCTGGCCCTTTCGGAGCAGCTGAGCGGCGAACCAGTCAGAGTAAAGCTGCTGGACTGGCTCAGCATCGGCGGGTTCGAACTGAGCTTTGGCCTGCTTATCGACCGCCTGACCGCCCTGATGGCCTGCGTCGTCACCTGGGTGTCGCTGGCTGTGCACGTGTACACGGTCGGCTACATGCGGGACGATCCCGGCTACGCGCGCTTCTTCGCGCTGATCGCCTTCTTCACCTCGGCCATGCTGCTGCTGGTGATGGCCGACAACTTCATGCAGTTGTTCGTGGGCTGGGAAGCCGTCGGGCTGGCTTCTTACCTGTTGATCGGCTTCTGGTTCAAGCGGCCCTCGGCGAATTTCGCCAGCCTGAAGGCCTTCCTGGTGAACCGCATCGGCGATCTGGGGCTGCTGCTGGGTATCGCCCTCATCGGCGGAGCCGCGGGCTCGCTCGATTACGCCGTGGTTTTTTCCGGCGCCCCCGGCCTGGCGCAACAGCAAATCACCATCTGGCCCGGAGTGAGCCTGCCGGCGCTGGACCTGGGCTGCGTGCTGCTGTTCGTGGGCGCGATGGGCAAATCGGCACAGATGCCGCTGCACATCTGGCTGCCGGACTCGATGGAAGGCCCCACCCCCATTTCGGCCCTGATCCACGCCGCGACCATGGTCACGGCGGGCGTATTCATGGTGGCGCGCATGTCGCCCCTGTTCGAATACAGCCCGTTCGCGCTTTCCCTGGTGCTGGCGGTAGGCGCGACCACCGCCCTGGCGACGGGCCTGGTGGCGATCGTGCAGCAGGACATCAAGCGCATCGTCGCCTGGTCCACGCTGTCCCAACTCGGCTACATGATGGCCGGTATCGGCGTTTCGGCCTATTCGGTGGCCATCTACCACCTGTTCACCCACGCGTTCTTCAAGGCGCTGCTGTTCCTGGCCGCGGGCGCGGTCATTGTCGCCCTGCATCACGAGCAGGACATCCGGCGCATGGGCGGCCTCTGCCGGCGGATGCCGATCACTTACGCAACCGCCCTGATCGGGACCCTGGCGCTGGCCGGCATACCGGGAACCGCCGGTTTCTTTTCCAAGGACGCGCTGATCTCGGCCGTGACCCAGTCCTCCGGTCCGGTCGGCGCATACGCCGGCTGGTGCCTGCTGGCCGGGGTGGCGGTCACCGCGTTTTACAGCGCCCGGTTCCTGCTGGTGGTATTTCACGGCCGCGAGACCGAAGCCGCTTCCCATATGACGGAACGGGAGCCGCGCGGCCGGTGGATGCTGGGCCCGCTGGTGTTCCTGGCGGTTCCCTCGCTTTTGATCGGCTGGTTCACGTTTCAACCGGTGGTCCTGGGCGGGTATTTCGCCGGGTCCCTGGTCAACCTTTCAGGAAGCGGTTCCGGCGCCCCGGACCTGGGCGCGAGCACGCTCGACTTCTTCGTCCACGGCCTGTACTCGCCGGTGTTTCTGCTGGCGGTACTGGGCGGACTGTCAGCCTGGGCCCTCTACGAATGGAAGCCTCGCTGGCGGAGCCGGGCCGGGCCGATGCTGCGCCTGCCGAAGCGTCTGCTGGAACTGGGTTACGGCTTCGATCCGCTGCTTGAGCGGGCCGTAATACCCGGTACACAGGGGCTGGCCAGGGGCGCCGCCGACCAGGCCGACGCGCGCTTTATCGACGGCCTGCTGGTCAACGGGCTGGCGCGGACGATTCGCTGGGGCTCGGGCGTCATGCGGCGCCTGCAGACCGGCCTCCTGTATCACTATGCCTTCGTGATGGTGACGGCCATCTGCCTGTTGATCGCCTGGGTCATCCTGGTGCTGGACTGATGCCCGACTCAGGCCTGTTGAGCGTGATCGTCTGGCTGCCGGTGGCTGCCGGCCTGCTGATCATGGGCCTTGCGCGCAGCGCCGCCGTGGCGCGCTGGACGTGCCTGGGGGTAGCGTTGCTCGAATGGATACCCGGCTGGATCCTGTGGCGCGCCTTCGAGCCGGGCGGCGGCTACCAGTTCGTCGAGCGGCACGACTGGATCAAGCGTTTCGACGTGCAGTACTACCTCGGCATCGACGGCATCGCGCTGGCGCTGATTCTGCTGACGCTCCTGCTCACGCCGGCGGCGGTCGTGGCGGGCTGGCGCGCGATAGACCGGCGCTCGGGGCTGTACTACGGGGCTTTGCTGATTCAGCAGGGGCTGATGCTGGGCGTTTTCTGCGCGCTGGACAGCCTGCTGTTCTACGTGTTCTGGGAATTCATGCTCGCCCCCATGTTCCTGATCATCGGCATCTGGGGCGGCGAGCGGCGGATTTACGCAACGGTCAAGTTCTTCCTCTTCACCTTCCTGGGCTCGGTGTTCATGCTGGTCGCGCTGGTCTATCTGTACCTGAAGGCGGGCAGTTACGCCATACCCGACCTGCACGCCGCGCCGCTCACGCTGGCCCAGCAGCAGTTGCTGTTCTTCGGTTTCCTGGCCGCGTTTGCGGTCAAGGTGCCGATGTGGCCTGTGCATACCTGGCTGCCCGATGCGCACGTGGAAGCGCCGACCGGCGGCTCGGTCATTCTGGCGGCGATCCTGCTGAAGATGGGCGGCTTCGGCATGCTTCGGTTCAGCCTGCCGGTCACGCCGGATGCCGCATACCAGTTCGCGCCGCTGATCGTGGGCCTGTCGCTGGTCGCGATCGTATATATCGCCGTAGTGGCTCTGGCTCAGCGCGATCTCAAGAAGCTGATCGCCTATTCGTCGGTGGCGCACATGGGATTCGTGACCCTGGGCCTGTTCATTCCCCTGGTTTACGCGGGCGCGGGCAAGGACCAGCTCCTGGCGCTGGGCATGGGCGGGGGCATGGTGCAGATGATTTCGCACGGCTTCATTTCGGCCGCCCTTTTCATGTGCGTCGGGGTGCTCTACGACCGCGTACACACGCGCCGGATCGACGATTTCGGCGGCGTGGCCAACACGATGCCGATTTTTGCCGTCCTGCTGGTGCTGTTCGCGCTGGCCAACGCGGGACTGCCCGGTACTTCCGGCTTTGTCGGTGAATTCCTCGTCATCCTGGCGTCGTTCCGCGCCGAACCGCTGGTCGCCCTGGGCGCGGGCACGATCCTTGTGCTGGGCGCGGCATACAGCCTGTACATGCTCAAGCGGGTGGTGTTCGGCGAGGTGGCGAACGACCGGGTGGCGGGCCTTGAGGACCTGGATACCCGCGAACTGATTGCGCTGGGCGGCATCGGCCTTGCGGTGATTGTCCTTGGCCTGTATCCGGATCCCCTGGTTGAAATGATGGAGCCCTCGCTGGACGGGCTGGCCCGGCACGTCCTGGCCGGGAAGGTGGCGGGATGATGATGGACCTGACCTCCTGGGCGCCCTTATACCCGGAACTGGCGCTTGCGCTGCTGATTCCGGTCCTGCTGCTTGTGGACCTGGCCGTGGGCAGGAAGCGGCCGGTCGTCATTCAGTCGGTCTGTCTGGCCGGACTGGTCCTTGTGGGGTGGACCTGCTTCGCGGCGGCGGACGGGGCCATGTTCTACGACGCATTCGTGATGGACAGGCTGGCCCGCCTGTTGAAGATTGCCGGTGTGCTGATGAGCGTCGTGGCCTTCGTCTATGCGCCGCGCGACCTGCGCCAGGCCGGTGCGCTGCGCGGCGAGTATTACCTCCTGGGCCTGTTTGCGCTGCTGGGCGTTTTCGTGACCGCATCCGCCGGCAGTCTGCTGACCCTGTATCTCGGCCTGGAACTGCTTGCGCTGGCCTTGTACACCCTGGTGGCCCTGCAGCGCGACTCCGCCCGCGCGGCCGAGGCGGCAATGAAATATTTCGTGCTCGGAGCGATCGGCTCGGGAGCGATGCTGTACGGCATGTCCCTGCTTTACGGCCTGTCGGGATCGCTGCTCCTGAGCGAAACGGCGACCCTGGCGCCCGAAAGCGTGGGGGCGTATGTCGCCGCGGCCCTGGTGCTGACGGGAGTGGCGTTCAAACTCGGCGCCGTCCCCTTCCACCAGTGGGTGGCCGACGCGTATGACGGGCCTCCGCTGGGTGTGGCCGTACTGCTTGCTACGGTCCCGAAGCTCGCCTCGTTCGCCCTGATCGTGCGGCTGCTGGTTGACGGGATTTCCGCTTCGCAGGAGCAGTGGAACCTGCTGCTGATCGTGATGGCGGTCGCGTCCCTGTCCCTGGGCACCATCGTGGCCATGGCCCAGACCCAGGCCGCGCGGCTGCTGGCATGGGCCGCGATCGCGCATGTCGGATTCCTGCTGCTCGGCGTGGTCGCGGGCGGCGGCGAGGGCTTGAGCGCCGCGCTGTTCTACACGCTGGTTTACGTGCTCATGGCGGCCGGCGCCTTCGGGGTGGTCATCGCCCTGGAGAAACAAACCGCTCCGCTGGACAGCCTGCGGGGGCTTTACCGCCGCCACCCGGGGATGGCGTCCATCATGCTGCTCATCATGCTGAGCATGATCGGGATCCCGCCGCTGGCGGGCTTTCTGGCCAAGTGGCAGGTGCTGATGGTTCTGGTGGACCAGGGTTTCACGGCCCTTGCGATCGTCGCGGTGGTATTCGCCGTGGTCGGGGCCTACTATTACCTGCGGATCATCCGGCTGATGTTCATGGAGGCCCCGCGCGAGCAGGAGCAGGAGCGATTGAAGCCCGGTTGGGGCGCCAGCGTAATGCTGGGCGCCAACGGGCTGGCGCTGGTGGTCATCGGCGTCTGGCCCAATCCGCTGCTGGAATGGTGCCGGGCAGCCTTCGGTCCGGGGTAACCGCCGTTTGCTGAAGAAAATCATGCTGTTTGCGGGCCCGCTGGCGGCCCTGACGGCGGGTCTCCTGATGCGGGATGCCGGGCCGGCCGTGGCCTGGACCGTGGCCGTGACGACGCTGTGCGCGGCCTGGTGGATCACCGAGGCGGTGCCGATTCCGGTCACGGCGCTGATTCCCATAGCACTGCTGCCCCTGGTAGGCGCCATTCCGCCGTCGCAGGCGGCGCACGCGGTAGGCGATCCTCTGATCATGCTGCTGATGGGCGGATTCATGCTTTCCACGGCCATGGAAAAGAGCGGCGCGCATCGCCGGATCGCGCTGGGGATGATCAATCTTTTCGGCGCCAGCGACGGCCGCAGGCTCGTGTTCGGTTTCATGGCCGCGGCCGCGGTGCTCAGCATGTGGATATCGAACACGGCCACCACCCTGATGCTGCTGCCGATCGCGCTGGCTGTCATCCAGGGCTGCGACGACAAGAGGCTGGCCCTGCCGCTTTTGCTCGGAATGTGCTATGCGGCCAGCATCGGCGGCACCGGCACTCCGGTGGGCACGCCGCCCAACCTGATCTTCATGCGCGTTTACGAGGAGACCACGGGGAATCAGTTGGGCTTCACGCAGTGGATGAGCTGGGCCTTGCCCGTGGTCCTGGTGATGCTGCCGATAGCCGGATTCTGGCTGACCCGCGAGCTCAAGCTGCGCGCGCCCGTGCAACTGCCGGCCGTCGGAACGTGGCGCACCGAGGAGGTGCGGACTCTCGTGGTATTCGCGATCACCGCGTTGCTCTGGGTGACCCGTCGCGAACCCTTCGGCGGCTGGTCCGGACTGCTGGGCCTGGACCAGGCCCACGACGGCAGCGTGGCGCTGCTTGCGGTAGTCGCTATGTTCGTCATTCCGAATGGCGCCGGCGGTCGTTTGCTGGACTGGAAGACGGCCGCCGGCATTCCCTGGGGCGTTTTGCTGCTGTTCGCCGGCGGCATCTGCCTTGCCGGCGCCTTCGCCAGCACGGGCCTGAGCGCCAGCCTGGGCTCGGCGCTTGCCGCTCAGGCGGACTGGACACCCTTGCTGCTGATCCTGCTCATCTGCCTGGCGGTCACCTTCCTGACCGAAATCACCAGCAACACGGCCACGACTTCGCTGCTCATGCCGATACTGGCCGCCGCCGCCGTTGCCGCCGGCATGGAACCGCGCCTGATCATGGTTCCGGCGGCGATCAGCGCCAGTTTCGCCTTCATGCTGCCGGTCGCGACCGGACCCAACGCCGTGATCTTCAGTTCGGGGCGCCTGACCGTTCCGCAAATGGCCCGCGAGGGCCTGGTGCTCAACTTCCTGGGCGCGCTCGTGATCTCAACGATCACCTACTGGCTGCTTAGCTGAAATCGGCCTCCACCGAGTTCTCGTAGAGCTTGCGCATGTAGAGGATGGGCGCGAGCGGCGCCTCGACGTAGCGGCAGATCCGCCAGCCCTCGGGGAGCTTGCGAAACAGCGCGACGGCGCGGTTGTCCGCGCCAACCGGCTTGTCGTAGCCCTCGGCTACCGCGTCCCAGTGAAACTGGTAGGAAACCCACGCCAGGTCGTCGCTGAGCGGTACGGCCTTCACGTCCCAGATGCGCATCTTCAGACGTGGGATCAACTCCATGGTCTTGTTCCAATACGCATGGATCGCGTCCCAGTCCCGCAACGGCTGATCGACTTCCTCCGGGAGGTAGAAGGGCTCGGGATCGGAAGTGTCCCAAAGGTCGGCCATTGCCTTGAGGTCCATGCGGTCCCAGTTTTTCTGCAACTGGCGCAGGACGCCGGCGACGGCCTCCTGCAGATTCGATTCGGTATTCATGGGCGGAATTATGCCTGCCCCGTTGCGGGATGGCGTTCGGGCTAGAATGGCCGCCCGACCGGAAGTAAGCGCAGAAGGAACAGGTCTTGCCAGCGAGAACAGGCGACGAGCTCATACAGGCACTCAGGGACTCTCCGATGGAGTTGTGGCATCGGGGACGAAAGGTTGAAGACATCACCGCCGAAGACGGCATAGCCGGCGGTGTGCGCAGCCTTGCAGCCCGCTACGACTTTCAGCACGAAGAACCCGAAACCTTGCTCTTTCCCTCGCCCCAGACGGGCGACCCGGTGGGAATGAGCTTCATGATTCCCGAGACGCGGGAGGATCTCGTTCGCGTCGGCGATTCGATGCACCGGCTCGCGGATTTCAGCTTCGGGATGGCGGGACGCGACCCCAGCTACCTGAACCGCGCAATGAGCGCCTACGCTGCTGCCGCCGGCTGGCTGGATTCGGCGCACCCGGGGGGCGGGGCGAACGCCAGGTCGTTTCACCGGGACATGCGCGAACGCGACCTGGCGCTAACGCATACGCTGATCAACCCGCAGATCAACCGCGCGGTCAGCGCCGCGAAGCAGGCCGACCCGTTCCTGGCGGCGCGGGTCAAGGAGGAAACCGACGCCGGCCTGGTGATCAAGGGCGCGCGGATGCTGGCCACGCTGCCGATCTCCGACTCGATCATGGTGTTTCCTTCCACGCTTCTGAAGAATCCCGAAGAGGACGCGCCGTATTCGTTCGCCTTCTGCCTGCCCAACGCGACCGAAGGATTGAAGTTCATCTGCCGGGAAACGGTGGACTACGGGCGTAACCACTTCGATCACCCGCTGGGCTCGCGGTTCGAGGAACTGGACGCGCTGGTGGTGTTCGACGACGTGTTCGTGCCGTGGGAGAACGTGTTCCTGTACCGCGACGTGAAGGCCTGCAACGAGGCCTACGCGGCCACCTCCGCGGTGGTGCACATGTCGCACCAGGTCATCTGCAAGAACATCGCCAAGACCGAGTTCCTGCTGGGCCTGGTCTCGCTGATGATCGACGCCGTGGGGATCGAGATCTTCCAGCATGTGCAGGAGAAGGTGGCCGAGATCTGGGTCAACCTGGAAACCATGAAGGCCTTCCGGCGGGCCGCGGAGGCCGACGCGGCCGTCAATGAGCACGGCATGATGACGCCGGCCTTCGATCCGCTGGACGCGGCCCGCAACCTGTATCCGCGCCTCTACCCGCGCATGGTCGAGATCGTCCGCCTGCTGGGCGCCAGCGGCCTCGTTGCCATGCCCACCGAAGCGGACCTAAAGGGTCCGCTGAGCGAGGAGGTGCATCGCTACTACCAGGCGGCGCGGCTGGAGGCGAAGGATCGTATTCCGCTCTACCGCCTGGCCTGGGACACGGCGCTGTCGGCTTTCGCGTCCCGGCAGGTGCAGTACGAGACCTATTTCTTCGGCGATCCCGTGCGGATGGCCGGCGCGATCTTCCACTCCAAGGACCGCACTCCGTACATGGAACGCGTGCGCGAGTTTCTTCGCACTTCTTCCCAAGACGACGGCTAGCCGGTCACGAGGAACACAGTTGGACTCAAGTGGTTTCCGCAACGCGCTCGGGCAGTTCGCAACCGGCGTAACGGTGGTGACCACGAAGTCCGGGAGCGGAGACCGCATCGGGCTGACCGCCAACAGCTTCAATTCCGCCTCTCTGGATCCGCCGATGGTGCTCTGGAGCCTCAGGAACGATTCGCTGAACTTCGAGGTGTTCGCGAATGCGGACCACTTTGCGGTCAATGTGCTGGCGGCCGACCAGGTCGATGTTTCGCGGCGTTTCTCGCGCGACGTGGAGGACCGGTTTGCGGGACTGGACTGCATGGAGGGCATCGGCGGCGCGCCCGTGATCGCCGGGTGCGCCGCTACCTTCCAGTGCCGCAACGTGCACCGTTACAGCGGCGGCGATCATGCGATCTTCGTGGGAGAGGTGCTCCAGTTCGAGGTTCACGACCGAACTCCGCTGGTCTTCCACCGCGGCGACTACACGGTCACGATGCCGCGCCCGGCGGATGGCCCGGACGGATCGGAGATCGCCGGCGGCTATGTCGATGACTTCCTGCTGCCCCTGCTCGCGCGGGCCTACCGGCTTTTTGGCCTGCCGTTCTACGAGCACCTGACCGAGCAGAAAATCCCCCGCGACGAATGGCGGGTGCTGGCCACATTGAGCGACCAGAGTTGCACCCGCGACGAACTCGCGTGGATCATCCGCATGCCGGACGAGATTCTCGACAAAACGCTCAGGGCACTGTTCGACCAGGAGATGATCGCGAAAGCCGAACCCAGGGTGAAAGGCGGATTGCCGCGACTGGTTTGCACCCAGCGGGGCAGCCGGCAGGTCGTCAAGCTGCTGGCCGTGGCCAAGGCCCGCGAGGCGGACGTGCTGGCGGATTTCCCCGAACTGGAGCAGCAGGACTTCAAACAGATGCTGCGCAGCATGATTGCGCGACTGGCCGGCAGCGAGCGGCCGCGCTGACCCGCCGCCGACGGCATGGGCCCGACCATTTTCGCCGCCTACCTGGTGCTGGTGGTGGCGCTGGGACTGGTCGCTTCGCGCGGACAGCGGGCCAGCGAGGACTTCTGGGTCGCCGGTCGCCGTTTCGGCGTTCCCGTCCTGGTTCTCGCCAACGTGGCGGCCATCATGCACGGGGGCTCGATACTGAGCGGCGTCGCCTTCATAGGGGCATTCGGCGGCGTGGCCGGGCTGCCGTTTCTGGCATTCACCGTCGGCATTGCCATCGTATTCTTCTTCTTCGCCCGCAAATTGCGTCAGTCCGGCGGCTTCACGCTGCCGGACTACCTGGGCGACCGCTATGCAAGCCGGAAAATGCGCGCCTGGAGCGCGATCGTCGTGGCCGTGTCCAGCGTCGTCTACCTGGTGGCGCAATTGCGCGGCATGGCCTTCATTCTGGAGCGCCTGCTCGATATCCCCTTCCTCTGGGGGCTGGCGCTGGGCAGCCTGATATTCGTGGCCTATGTCGCCCTCGGCGGCCTGCTGGCCGTCGTGTGGACGAACATCGCCCAGTTTTTCTTCATGTGGGCCGGGCTGCTGCTGATCGCGCCGGTCATGTTGCAGGAAGTCGGCGGCTGGACCGCGGTCATGCAGCAAGTGGAGCAGGCCGCGCCCGGCTGGACCAGCCTGCGCGGAGTGTCCTGGGGCTGGGGGTACTTCATTTCCTGGCAGATCATCTGGATGCTGGCCTACTGCACGCGCCTTGAGCTGGTCACGAAAATGTACGCCGCGCGCGACTCGTGGGTCGCGCGGGTATCGCTGCCGTGGACCATCCTGATCGTGATGGTGTTCCTGCTCTACGGAAACATGTACCTGGGCGCGGTGGCCCGGATCACGGTCTGGGAGGGCCTGGCCTCGCCCGATCAGGCCTACGTCGCGCTGGTCAGCCAGTACCTGGCTCCGGCTCTGGCCGCGTTCGCGCTCACCGGGATCGCCGCGGCCGCGATGTCCACGACGGACTCGCTGCTGCTGATGGCGGGTTCGGCCCTGGCCCATGACCTGGTGCGCAAGTGCGTGGACGAGCCGCGGGGGGTCGAACGCGAAGAGCGCAGCTACGTCTGGATATCGCGCTGGGCCATCGTGGCCGTCGGCGCCGTGGCCTTCGTGCTGGCGATACCCGACGTAGCGCTGATCCTGCGGATCGTGTCCTTCGCCGTAGCGATCATCGGCGCGGCCTTCTTCTTCCCGCTGATCGCGGGGATGGTGAGCAGCCGCGTGAGCGCCGAGGCCGCATTGGCCTCGTCGGTGTGCGGCGTCGCCACCACGCTGATCTGGATTGCCGGCACGCTGAGCGGTCAGGGCTGGGCGCAAGTCCTGCATCCGGGCATTCCGGGCCTGCTGGTGGCCGGCGCAACGATGGCGCTGGTCAATGCCTTTACGCCGCCGGCCGTCGCCATCGGCGGCGTCGCGGCGGCCGGCCGGGAGGGCCGCGGGCCATGATTCTCGGACTTCCGATCGAGAGTTTCGTGGTGCAGATCGTGCTGCCGGCGATCGTGATCGCGGCTATGTTTGTGGCAAGCTACCGGGGCAGGGGCCGCGGCGGAGACCGCGCCAAGGGAGACAGCAAATGACTTCGATTTATCGCACAACGGGCGCCTGTGTTGCGCTGCTCACCCTGATCTGGGCTTGCGAAGCGCCGCAGGGTGAAGTGGAGGAGGCGGCCGATCCGCAGGCCGCTATCCGGGCGCAGTCCGTCGAGTTGACTCCGGCCGGTCCCTGGGCGGAGGGCGACCAGCGCGGCAACGGCAATACCCAGGGTCCGGGCACCTGGATGCGCTGCGCGTTTCACATGGGCAAACCCGGCGCGAAGGTCTACGAACTGTCGCACCCGCGCTCGATGTCCATGCCCCAATCACCGTTCTCGCCTGCGCTCGAATACGTTTACCGTCCCACCGTCGGCATTCCCTATACCGCCCACGCCTTCAACGGCGAGCACCTGACCGGCGGCGAGCCGGGCGCGCAGGGCACCCAGATGGACGCGCTGGGACACTTCGCCTACCTTCCCGAACCCTGGCTGGGCGAAGGCGATCTGCCCGCCGATTCGGCGATGTATTACGGCGGCTATTCGCAGGCCGACGTAAAGCCGACGCCCGATTCCCCCTTGCTGAAGCTAGGCATCGAGCACGCGCCGCCGCTGGTGACCAGCGCCCTGCTGCTGGACGCCCGCGCCCAGATGGGCGGCGGCGATCCCCTGCAGCCGGGGCAGGTGATCACCGCGGCCGATATCGAAGCGATGCTGGCGGCCCAGGGCCTGGCCGAGCGCGGCATCCTGCCCGGCGACGTGGTCTATATCTACACGGGATGGAGCGATAACTGGAACCAGCCGCCGTACTACGCGATGGGGCCGGGCCTGGGATACGACGCGGCAAAGATGCTGGGCGACAAGGGAGTGGTGCTGGTGGCGCTGGACAATCCGTTCACCGATCCGGCCCACGACGGGCAACTCATGGGTCAGGCGGGCCCGCCCGAAGGCACTCCGGAAGGCCTGCCGTTCGTGATTCACCACCACAACCTCACGCAGTCCGGCGTGCACAACATCCAGAACGCAAACCTGGCCGAACTCGCCGCGGACCAGGTATGGGAGTCCTGCACGATCATCCTGCCCTTGCGTTCCGTGGGCGCCTCCGGTTCGCCCGTGCGGCCCATCGCCATCGGCTGACGCCTCTCGTAGCGCGCTGCGCAGCAGGTAGCGGAGGAAGCGGGGCGCAACTAAAGGGGATCGCGGCGATTCCTATAATCCCGCCGTGAATCTCACGACCGCCCACAGGCTCCTGCGCTCCGTCTTCGGGTATTCGGCCTTTCGGCCGGAGCAGGAAGCGATCATACGAGCCGTCCTAGCCGGCCGCGATGCGCTGGTGCTGATGCCCACCGGCGGCGGCAAATCGCTTTGCTACCAGATTCCCTCGATGCTTCGCTCCGGCGTCGGCCTGGTGGTCTCGCCGCTCATCGCGCTCATGCAGGACCAGGTTGCGGCCTTGCGCGAGCATGGCGTCGCTGCGGCGTTCCTCAATTCATCCATGTCCACTGAGGACCAGCGGCAGGTCATCGGTGCTGTCAGGCGAGGGGAACTGGACCTTCTCTATCTGGCCCCGGAAAGGCTGCTTCGTGAAGAAACGCGGACTCTGGCGCTGCTCAGGGAAACGCAAATCGCTCTCATCGCCATAGACGAGGCGCATTGCGTGTCCCAATGGGGGCACGATTTTCGGCCGGAGTACCTGGGCCTGGATGTGCTCAGGGACCATTTCCCGGGCACGCCGCGCATGGCGCTCACCGCCACGGCGGACGAGGCGACCCGCGAGGAAATCGTGCGGCGCCTGAAGCTGACCGGGGCGTCCCGGTTCATAAGCGGATTCGACCGCCCCAACATCCGCTACACCGTGCGCATGAAAGGGGGCCCCGGGGCGGACCTGGCGGGCTTTCTCACTACACGCAAGGGCCAGGCGGGAATCGTATATTGCCTTTCGCGGCGAAAGGTGGAAACGACCGCCGAGCGCCTGCGGGAGGCGGGGTATGACGCCTGGCCCTATCATGCCGGCCTCTCGGCAGGGGAGCGCCGTCGCTGCCAGGCGCACTTCCAGCGGTCCGACGAGGCGATCGTGGTGGCGACGATCGCCTTCGGCATGGGGATCGACAAGCCGAACGTTCGTTTTGTGGCCCATACCGACCTCCCCAAGAGCCTGGAGGCTTATTACCAGGAGACCGGGCGCGCGGGACGCGACGGCAAGCCGGCCGAAGCCTGGATGTGCTACGGGCTGCAAGACGTCGTGCGCCTCAGGCAAATGGTCGATCAATCGGAGGCCGGCGACGAGCACAAGCGGGTGCAGCGGGCCCGCCTGGCGGCCCTGGTGGCCTGGTGCGAAATTACGCGCTGCCGGCGGGCCGCGCTGCTGGCCTATTTCGGCGAGCGATATGCGGGGCCGTGCGGCAACTGCGACATCTGCCTGAACCCGCCCAACACCTTCGACGGCACCGTTCCCGCGCAGAAATTCCTGTCTTGCGCGGTGCGCGCCGGGCAGCGGTTCGGCGTGGCCCACCTGGCGGACGTATTGCGCGGGAAGGAAACCGACAAGGTGCAAAGACACCGGCATCAGGAGCTGTCCACCTTCGGAATCGGCGCCGACCTGTCGGCGCGCGAGTGGCATGCCGTCGCCCGGCAGCTGGTGGCGCTGGGTTTCGCGCGGGTGGATCCCGAACGGCACGGGGCGCTGGTCCTTACGCCGGATTCACGGCCCCTGCTGCGGGGCGAACAGTCGATTGAATTGCGCCAGGAGGTGCGCGCCGCCCGCCCCAGGCATCAGCCGAAACGCCGGCAGCCGGACTGGGAAATCGGCCCCGGCGACGAACCCTTGTGGCAGGCGCTGAAGGAACGCCGGCTGGCTCTGGCCGACGAGGCCGGGGTCCCGCCTTACGTGGTGTTCCACGATGCGACGCTAAGGGAGTTTGTGCGCACCCGTCCCCGCTCGCCCGAGGAAATGCTCACCCTGCATGGCGTGGGGCAGGCCAAGCTGGAGCGCTTCGGAGACGCTTTCCTTGAGGTCATCGCCGACGTTGCCCTGCGAAACGGCGAGGCCCGCAACCGGCCGGCATCAGGGGTGGACGACGGCCCGGCATGATCAGGAAATCGTAAGGTAAGCGGGACGGGACTGCGCTATGATCATTGAACGGGGTGCAAGCGGGAACAGGAAAATGGAACAAGGCAAGGGCGACAACAATCTGATGAGGCTCCACACACGCAGTGACCGGATCCTGGCGATATGCGCCGGAATCCTCATCTCGGTGGCTGCATTTGCGCTTAAGCCGGCGCAGGCGGCGCCGGTCAAGACCGGTAACACGCAGGCCGAACTGCTGGCGGAGGTGGCAAGCGTCACACCGGGCCAGCCTTTCACAATTGGCCTCAATCTCACCCCCGATCCCGGTTGGCACACCTACTGGATCAATCCGGGCGACGCCGGCAAGCCGGCGCAACTCAAATGGGACGCTCCGGAGGAGTTGGAGTTCGGCGAACTGAAATTTCCCGCCCCCGGTTTCGTGCCCTTCATGACCATGATGAGCTACGGCTACAACGGGCCGACGCTCCTGCTGGTGGACGTGATTCAAACCGAGCCGGTGTCCGGCGATTCTCTGGCGATCAGCGCCCGGGCCTCGTGGCTGGTATGTGACGACCAGGTTTGTATTCCCGAGCGCGCGAACCTGACGCTCGAGATTCCGGTGTCCGGTTCGGGCGGAACGGCCCCCGAGGCCGAAGAATGGCGGACCGCGGCCTTTGCCGAGGCACGCGCGCTGATACCGCAGGACGTGGAGTGGCCTGCCGTTTTCTCCGAGCGTGAGGGCGAAGTGGTCTTCGACGTGGCCACGCCTCTTTCGATGGAAAACGCGGCCAGCGTTTACTTGTTCCCGGAAGCCGAAGGCATGATCGACCACACGGTCGCGCAGCAGGTGGGCCTTTGGGCGGACCGTCTCCATGTCAGCGTTCCTGCCGGTCGGCGGGTGGCCCGCTATGACGATACCGGTCTGGTGATTTCGGTGGCCGTGGACGGCGCTCCGCGGCAGTCGTTCAGTCTGTCGGCACAGCGCACGGAAGGCCCGGACGAAGCGGAGACGGAAGCGATTGCGAGCCTCAGCGTCACGCCCGGCGGGGGCGGGTACTCCAGCCCCGGCGGGGGAAGCCAGGCGGGCAGCGGCGGTTCGGGGTCCTCCCCGGGCCCGGCAGGTTCCGACGGAAATTTCCTGGTCGGGTTTGTGCAGGCAATCGGTTTTGCGGTCCTGGGCGGTCTGATCCTCAATCTCATGCCCTGCGTCTTGCCGATCCTGAGCCTCAAGGCGCTGGGCGTCGCCCAGATGGCGGGTGAAAGCCCGCGCGCCGCGCGCAATTCGGGCATACAGTTCCTCGCCGGCGTGCTGGTGAGTTTCCTGGTCCTCGCGGCGCTGATCATTGCATTGCGCCAGGGCGGTCAGCTCGTGGGCTGGGCATTTCACATGCAAAACCCGCTCATCGTTGCGATCCTCTCGCTGGTCATGGTTGGGGTGGGCCTCAATCTGCTCGGCGCGTTCGAAGTCAACGTAGGAGGGGGCGCGCTCGGCGGCAAGGCTACCCAGGGCAAGGCCGGCGAGTTCTTCACCGGCGTCCTGGCGGTGCTGGTGGCGACACCCTGCACCGCGCCCTTCATGGCGGGTGCGATCGGCTACGCGCTGGTGCAGCCGGCCGCGGTTACGGTCGGCGTGTTCCTGGCGCTTGGGCTGGGCTTTGCGCTCCCCTATTTCGTCGTTTCGTTCCTGCCCGATGCCCAGCGGCTACTGCCCAGGCCCGGCGCCTGGATGGTGAGTTTTCGCCAGGCGCTGGCGTTTCCGATGTTCGGAACGGCAATCTGGCTGTATTGGGTGCTCGGCAACCAGGCCGGAGTCAACGCGTTGACGCTGGCGCTGATCGCCGCCCTGGCCCTTGGGCTGGGCACGTTCGGATGGAATCGCCGCAGCGCCGAGAGCTATTCGCGCCCCTGGCGCACCGCAAGCGTAGCCGGACTGCTCGTGGTGGCGCTCAGCATCTGGGCGGTGCCGCGTTTTACGGCGGCGCCGGACAGCACGCCGGTGGCCTCAAACGAGGTGGCCTACTCGGCGGCAACGCTCGACGAGTTGCGCTCCGATGAGATGCCTGTGTTCGCCTACTTCACCGCCGACTGGTGCATCACCTGCAAGGTGAACGAGAACGTGGCGCTCAAGAGCGACGCGGTGAGGGAGTACTTTTCCAGTGAGGGCGTGCAGGTCATGGTGGGCGACTGGACCAACGAGGACCCGGCGATCACCGAGATTCTGCAGCGCCATGGACGGGCGGGCGTGCCGCTGTATCTCTATTTCAAGCCCGGGGCCGACGAGGCCTTGGTTCTGCCTCAGATTCTCACTCCGAACCTGGTCATCGAAGCGGTCGAGAACGCCTGACCGAGCGCCGGGGTCGGTCGGAGCGCCGCTCTAGCCCTCGTCGCCTGAATTCGCGAAGCGCTCCTCAAGCGCTTCGTCGAGCTTGTGTCCCCGCAGGTTCCTGGCCACGATTTCGCCCGAGGCGGCGTCCACCAGGAAGTTCGCCGGCACGCCGGTAACCCCGTAGGCTTTGGTGGCGGGATGATCCATGCCCATTCCGGCATTGATCCAGGGCAGGTCCTCTTCCTCTGAAGCCTCCACCCAGTCCTCGCGTTCATCGTCCACCGTGAACGAGAAGATCTCGAATCCACTGGGGCCGTGTTCGGAATAGGCCTGCTTCATGTGCGGGATCTCCGCCCGGCAGGGACCGCACCAGGAAGCCCAGAATTCCACCAGAACCACGTCCTTCCCTTCACGCGCGCCGGATACGCTGACGATCTCTCCATCCAGCGTTTCGGCTTCGAAGTCCTCGATCTGGCTGCCCACCGCGAACGTATCGGCTCTCGCCCGGTTGGCGGCATACGCCTCTTCGGACGCAAGGCTCTCGATCACCCATGGATCGTCCGGGATGATCTCGGCCAGTCTCCGGACCGCATCCGTGATCCACGGACCCCTCAGCCAGGTGGATTGAATGGTCAGCTTGCGCGCCAGCGGATCGTCGTGGGCCAGGGCCACCTGTTGACGGCCCTGGTTCTCAAGTTGCAGCATGCCGTTGAAGATCTCGCTGGATTTGTCCACGCGCGCGCGCCGCTCGTCCTCGGTCTCGCCTTCCACGGATTTCACCGTCCGGTTATACGCTTCCATATGTTCCAGGTATTCCGGAGAAAGGCGCCAGGAATTGATCACGATGTCGTTGTAATGGCCGCCTTCGACAATGAACTTGGCGCGGCCGTCCATGGTCAGCTTCAGATCGCCCGGTTCCAGCACGAAGGATTGACCCTTGACCGGCGCCAATCGCATTCCGCCGTCTCTCGTCGCGTTCAGGACGTAGAAGAACACATTGCGGGGCGTTTCCACCGTTCCTTCCAGGAATACCTTGCCGTCCACCACCGGTGCCTCGGCAACAACATTCAGTCCGTCCCTGAGGCTGGATTCGGAGTTTCCGGCGCCTGACATCGAGGTTGCGGCCGTCATGACCCCGGCCCCGGCCGCGTCCTCCTTCGGCGCTGGTGTCCAGACAACGAATTCGCCATTCTCATAAACGGACGAGAGGTCGCCGGTGATCGTATAGCGGTTCGATTCGGTGCCGCCGATTGCGTCGTCGCCCGTTTCCGCGCAGGCGGCAAGAGCAATTGCGGTCAATGCGGGAATCAGGCAGCGGTAGTTCATGTTCGCGGTTTCCTTCAGTCGTGGGCGCTGGCCCAATCTTACCGCGAACAAGGCCGCGGCCCGGTTAACCGGCCGATGGGAGCGAAGGTTTCCCTCTCCCTGGGAGGCGGGACACCCGCACTCCATAGCGGAGCGATACGCTCCGTCCCGGGGCTACATGAAGTTCGCGCGGTACCAGTCGTTGACGTCGTCGCCGGTGGTGAACCAGACGCCTTCGTGCTTCGCCATGTAGCGGAACGCGCGCGCCAGGTGCTTGAACTTGTTCGGCTGGCCCACCCAGAAGGTGTGCAGGCAGATGGGCATGCAGCGGGCGTTGGTCGCGCCTTCCTCGTAGAGCACGTCGAACTGGTCGATGATCATGTCGCCGAACGCCTCCGAAGACACGCCAACGTTGCCGAACGCCGGAATATCGTTCAATTCCACCGTGTAGGGCACGGCGATCAGGTTGTTTTTCGGCGTATTGAAGCGGAACGGGTGGTCGTCGGCGGTGTAGTCGCACAGGTACTCCACGCCGAACTCCTCCAGCAGGCGCGGCGTGTTGTCCGTGTGGGTCAGGAACGGACTGAGCCAGCCCTTGGTGGGTCGCCCGATCGTTTCCTCCATGGACGTCAGCACCGCACTCAGGATCTCCCGCTCGCGGTCCTCGTCGATATTGCTGATGAAGTTGGCGGGTGCGTTGTTGACGCCGTGCCCGATCCAGGCCCAGTTGCGGGCCATGCCTTCTTCGAGGATGCGCGGGTACTCGCGGATGATTTCGGAATTCAGGCACACGGTCGCACGGGCATCGCACTCGTCGAGCAGGTCGGCCATGCGCCACAGTCCGACACGGTTGCCGTAGTCCCGCCAGCCGTAGTTCAGCGGGTCGGGATTGAACTGCTGGGTGCCCGGAACCAGCGCGGTTCCGGGGATGTCGGCCGGGAAATGCTCGATGTTCAGGTAAGGCATTACCGCTACGCGGGCCCCGTCGGGCAGCCTGAACGGCTCGCGGTCGATGATGGGCACGAAGTCGTAATGCCTGGATTGAGTCAG
>VXSK01000018.1 GCA_009838035.1 Gammaproteobacteria bacterium | reverse complement strand
GACGCATGAACCCATCCATGGGGCTCGGCGGCGGCTGTCCTGCCGCCGACGCTCCCCGGAAGGGGATGCAGGGCGCAATGCTCCCAGGGTCTGTTAACGTCATGCGCCGCCCCCGGGGGCTGTAACCGAAACGTCACAAATCTGTCACGTTGCTGACTTCGATGAACCCCAAACTGCCCCGTGTCCAATTTCCATTCCTTTAGCGCCAATCCGGGAGATTGCGCCATGTCTCGATACTCAACCTTTTTCCGCCCTGTAATTCTTGCAGGGTTGTTCTTCCTCATGCCCGTTTCGAGCCTGCTGGCCGACGGTGCGGTCGAGGGTCGCGTGAGCGATCAGTCCGGCGAGGTGTACTTCGAGGGCGCGATCGTAGCGCTTCCGGAGTTGAACATCGAGCGCGTTACCGATACATCGGGCCGCTTCCGGTTTCAGAGCGTCCCGGCCGGCGAGTACCAACTGGAAGTCAGCTACGTGGGAGCGGAACCGGTTTCGGTCGGGGTGACGGTGCGGGATGATGCCACCGAGGAAGCCAACGTCAGGATCGGCTCGCAGGTCGGCCTGATGGAGAACATCATCGTCGTCGGGCAGGCGGCCGGCGCCTACGGCGCGATCAACCGCATGCGCTCCGCCGACAACCTCATCTCCGTCGTCACCAGCGATTCGATCGGCCAATTCCCCGACGAAAACGTGAGCGAGGCGCTGCAAAGGATCAACGGCGTGTTTGTCGAGCGCGACCAGGGCGAGGGCCGCTTCGTGGGCGTGCGGGGCATCGACCCGCAGCTCAACGTGGCCAGCATCAACGGCCTTAACGTACCGGCGCCGGAAAGCGACCGGCGCAACGTGGCGCTGGACGTGATTCCTTCGGACCTCGTGGAAAGTCTTGAAGTAACCAAGACACTTACTCCCGACCAGGACGGCGACGCGATCGGCGGCACGATCAACATCAAGAGCCTGAGCGCCTTCGACCGCGAGGGCATGAGCTACAAACTGAAGGGCCAGTCCTTCTACAACGACCTGCAGGGCAGCCGCGGCCACAAGTTCTCCGGCACCTTCACCAACGCTTTCGATCTGGCCGGCGGCGAACTGGGCCTCGCGATGAGCATTTCCACCAACGAGCGGGAATTCGGCACCGACAACCTGGAAGCCGACGGAGGTTGGGCGGAAGACGGCGGGGTGCGCTATCACGAAGAAATGGAGATGCGCAACTACGAGATCACCCGCGAGCGCAACGGCCTGGCGCTGAACCTGGATTTTCGCGCCAGCGACACGTCGAGCTATTACCTGCGCACGCTGTACAGCGACTTTTCCGACCTTGAGTTGCGCAACCGGATCGAGTTCAAGCTCGACAAGGGCGACCTGGCGTACGACAACGACAGCCTGACCTCCACCGACACCCGCTTGCAGCGCGAGTTGAAGGACCGCTACGAGGAGCAGGAAATCCTCTCGGTGCTTGTCGGCGGCGAGCACCTGATCGGCGAATGGACGGTGGAGTACAGCGCGGGGTACTCGGAGGCCAGCGAGGAGGAGCCGGGCCGCATCGATTCCCAGTTTGAGCTCCGCGGGGTGGAGTATGCCCGCTACGAGAACCTCGGCCGGGTTCCGTCGCTGTCCTACAGCGCGGACGGTGCAGTGGCGGCCAACTTCGAGCTGGACGAAATCACCATCGAAGACAACTTCACGAACGACGAGGAGACCGCCTTCAAGTTCGATATCACCCGCGACATGACTTTCGGCGGGCATCCCGGCTATATTCGCTTCGGCGCCAAGTACCGCGCGCGCGACAAGAACCGGGACGCGGGATTGCGGATCTTCGAGAAATTCGATGATGCGTTCGATTCCGTGCCCACGCTCAATCAGTTCGTGTCCGGTAACGCCGATTACATGCTGGGCGCCTATGGGCCGTACGTGGCCCCCGGGCTGCAGCGCAGCTTCGTCTGGGGCAACATCGGCGGATCGTCGGCCTGCCTGCTGGAAAGTTACGATAAAAACGCCTGTCCGTTCATCATGGACGAGGACGGGTCGCGGGTCGGTTCGGCGGCCGACTACGATATCGAGGAAAACGTAACCGCGCTCTACCTGATGCAGAGAATCGACCTGAATGATCTGCGCCTCGTGTACGGAGTCCGTTACGAGGGCACCGACTTCACCGCCAGGGGCGCATACGTTCGCGAAGTGGACGTGGACGGCCAGGACGACGTGCAGATTTCCGAGTCCCGCTACGAGAGCGATTACGGCAGCATCCTGCCCAGCATCAATCTGCGTTACAAGCTTTCGAAGAACCTGGTTCTGCGTGGGGCCTATACCCATTCGATCGCGCGGCCGTCGTTCGGCGACCTCAACCCCACCCCGGACGCCATCGAAATCGAGCAGGATGACGACGAGATCGAGATGGCCGTGGAAGCCGGCAATCCGGAACTCAAGCCGTACAAGTCGCGCAATATGGATCTTGCCCTGGAGTACTACCCCGGCAATATGGGCGTATTCAGCGCCGGCGCGTTCTACAAGCGTATCGACGACTTCGTGTTCAATGCCGATGTGAGTTCGGTCGCGAACCCGTCGGAATACGCGGGGAACATCGCCGTGACCGACCTTGAGGTATTCAAGCCGCTCAACGGCCAGTCGGCCAGCCTCTACGGGCTGGAGCTGGGATGGACCCGCCAGTTCACCGAATTGCCCGGCGCGCTGAGCGGCCTGATCCTGATGGCCAACGCCACGTTTACCGACAGCGATGCCGATCTCGGCCTGGGCCCGGACGCCGACCGCGGCAACGAGTCGAAACTGCCGTTGCAGGCCGACCTGGTCGCCAATTTCGTGGTCGGTTACGAGAACTACGGCTGGAGCGTCAGGCTGTCCTCGGCGTTCATCGGCAATCGCATTGCCGAGATCAACCTGGCGGACCAGAGCAATGACCTGTACGAGGACGGCCATCACCAGATCGACCTTACCGTCAAGTACGACGTGAACGAACAGCTGCAGCTTTATTTCAACGCCATGAACCTGGGCGAGGAGCCCAACTATCGCTACTACGGCCGTTCGCGCTTCAACGGCCAGTACGACGAAATCGGACGCTCGTACGTGTTCGGGATCTCCTACCGCAGCTTCTGATGCGGCCGGCAGTGAGCAAGCGCCGCGTTCTGATGGCGGCGGGGTTGGCCGCGTTATTGGCCGGCGGCATGATGGGCGGGTGCTCGGAGGAGGCGGAGGTAGCGACACGCACCGATCTTCCCGCCGTTTATCCCGTTGTGGAGACGCAACCGGTGCGGGGCGAGGGCGACGCTGCCGACGATCCGGCGATCTGGATACATCCGGCCGACGCTTCGCGGAGCCTTATTCTGGGGACCGACAAGCGCCGCGGCCTGTCGGTCTACGATCTTTCCGGACAAGAAGTGCAGTTCCTGCCACGCGGGCGCGTGAACAACGTGGATTTGCGTCAGGGCGTGGCGATGGCCGGCGGTCCGGCGACTCTGGCGGTCGCCACCAACCGCACCGAACGCGCGATGGACATCTTCACCATTTCCGCGAACGGGCAGGTGGAACTGGCGCTGGCGCAGGCGCTCGAAATTGATGATCCGTATGGCATCTGCATGCACCTGGATGCCGCCGGCATCGCCTACGCCTACGTGAACGGCAGCGACGGAGAATACGAGATCTGGCGTCTGAACGAAGGGGGCGAGCTGAAGCCGCAACGCATCGACCGGTTCTCACTTCCCACCAAGCCCGAGGGTTGTGTCGTGGACGACCGTACGGGGATCGCCTACATCGGCGAGGAAGAGCATGGCATCTGGAAGATGCCGGCGGGCGCCGGGGGATCCGGCGAGAAAACGCTCCTTGACTCGGTGAACTCGGATCGCCTCGCCGCGGACGTGGAGGGGCTGGACATCTATCGAACCCCGCAGGGGCGTGCGATTCTGGTTGCTTCCAGCCAGGGCGACTACACGTTTGCCTTATACGATCTCAATGACGGCGATCGGTATCTCGGCTCCGTGCGCGTGGCCGACGATCCGGCCTCCGGGATCGACGGCGCCGAGGAAACCGACGGCCTGGCGGTTACCGCCGTCAACCTGGGGCCGGGATTCGAGCAAGGCGTGCTGGTCGTTCAGGACGGTTTCAATCGCCTCCCGGAAGAGAAACAGAACTTCAAGCTCATCCCCTTCGGTTCTGTCGCTGCAGCTCTGAACCTGGCCGAAGAGCTGGTATCCGAATAATCGTCCCCGGCGGGGGAGCCGGTCCCGGGCGTGCGTGCGCCCGTACAATTCGCCGTTCGCCGTAACCCGGTATCCCCATGCCGAACCTCGAAGACCTGAGAAAACAACTGGGCGCCATCGACCGCGAAATCATCGCGTTGCTCGCCGAGCGCCAGGAAATTTCCGCGCAGGTCGGCAAGGTCAAGCACGATGCCGGCGTTCCCTCGCGCGATTTCGCCCAGGAGGTGCGCGTGGTCGGCCGGGCCCGCGATCAGGCGGAAAAGGCAGGCCTGCCCGGCGACCTGGCCGAGAACATCGTGCGCTTGCTGATCAATGCGTCGTTGTCGCGCCAGGAACGGGTGCGGCTGCAGGCCCGTGGTCAGGGAGAGGGCCATCGGGCGCTGGTGGTGGGCGGCGGCGGCCAGATGGGCCGCTGGTTCTGCGAGTTCCTTGGATCCCAGGGCTACGCCGTCACCGTTGCCGATCCGCAAACCCCGCCAAGGAAACTGCCTCACGTGGAGAATTGGCGCGAAGCCTCGGGCGAATTCGAACTTACGGTGGTCGCCGCGCCGGTAGCGGTCAGCGCCGGCATTCTCAGGGAAATGCACCGGGCCCGGCATGCCGGACTGATCTTCGACATTGCTTCGATCAAGGCCCCGGTGAAGGACGAATTGACCCGCATGGCCGCCGACGGAATGCAGGTGGCCTCCATCCATCCCATGTTCGGACCCGATACCGACCTGCTGTCCGGCTGTCACATATTGCTGATGGACGTCGGTGCGCCGGAGGCGGCCCGGGCCGCTGCGGAGGTGTTCGACGGCACGATGGCCGAAATCCTGGCGGTGCCGCTGGACCAGCACGACAGGCTGATCGCCTGGGTGCTGGGAGTCTCCCATGCGATCAACCTGGCGTTCATCCACGCGCTGGAGGAAAGCGGCGAGCAGGCGCCGGTGCTGGCGCGCATGTCGAGCACCACCTTCGACGCCCAGCTCGACGTTGCCCGCGCCGTGGCCGCCGACAACCCCCACCTGTACTTCGAGATCCAGCAGCTGAATCCGCATGGCGCGGAAGTCTTGGGCGAGCTGATGTCCACCGTCGGGAAACTCTCCCGTATCGTCGGCGACGGCGACGAGTCGGAGTTTGTGCGGCTGATGGAAAGCGGCCGCCGCTACCTGGCCGCGCGCGAGTAGACCGGGGTGACAACCAGGGCCAGGATCGTCCTCAGCCGGCGCTGGCCGAAGCGCATCGGGTCGCTCCTTGAGGAGGACTACGAGGTCTGGCGCAATGACCAGGACCATCCGATGAGCGCGGCGGCCATGCGCCAGGCCCTGCGGCGCGCCGACGGTTTCTGTCCCACGGTAACGGACCGCCTGGATGCCGGAGTGTTGCGCGTGCCGTCGCCGCGCACCCGGATTCTGGCCAACTTCGGCGTCGGGTTCGAACACATCGACCTGGATGCGGCGCGCCGTTCGGGCATTGTGGTCACGAACACGCCGGATGTCCTTACCGATTGCACGGCCGACCTGACGATGGCGCTGATATTGGCCACGGCGCGGGGCGTCGTGAGTGGCGACCGCATGCTGCGGGCCGGCGACTGGGCCGGTTGGCGGCCGACGCATATTCCGGGTGTGCGGGTCAGCGGCAAGACGCTGGGACTTGTGGGCTTCGGCCGGATCGGAAGAGCCGTGGCCAGGCGCGCGGGGTCGGGTTTCGGGATGCGCGTTCGCGTCCTTGGCCCCCGGCCTCCGACGGACGGGGAAGCGCGCGAACTGGGCGTTGAGGTCTGTGCCGGCCTGGACGATCTGCTTGAGACCAGCGACTTTGTGTCGCTGCACTGCCCCGTGACGCCGAAGACGGAAGGAATGATCGGCGAACCGCAATTCACGCAAATGCGCCCGGGCGCGATACTCATCAACACCGCCCGGGGCGCATTGGTGGACGAGCGTGCGCTGGCCGGGGCGCTGCGATCGGGACGGCTGGCGGCCGCCGGGCTGGATGTCTATGCCCGCGAACCGGAGGTGCCGGCGGAACTCAGGGAAATCGGCCGGGTCGTGCTGCTTCCGCACCTGGGCAGCGCGACGCGGGAGACCCGCGAGGCCATGGGAATGCGGGTAAAGGAGAACCTGGACCGTTTCTTTGCCGGCGAGGAGCCGCCCGACCGCGTGGCCTGACTTTCTCGTTCCGGTTGCACTTTACAATTCCGTGCAATCGCAAGTTTCAAGGGGACAGGACAATGAAAGCACGCGCAGCCGTAGCCTGGGCAGCGGGAGAGCCGCTGCAGATCGAGACCGTGGATGTTGAAGGACCGCGCGAGGGCGAGGCGCTGGTGCGCATCGTGGCGACCGGCGTCTGCCACACCGACGCCTACACCTTGTCCGGCGACGATCCGGAGGGCGCTTTCCCCGCCATACTCGGCCATGAGGGTGGCGGGGTAGTGGAGGAGGTCGGCGCCGGCGTAACCAGCGTCAAGCCCGGCGACCACGTCATCCCGCTGTACACGCCGGAATGCGGGGCATGCAATTTTTGCGAGTCCGGCCTGACCAATCTCTGCCAGGCCATTCGAGTTACCCAGGGCCAGGGGCTGATGCCGGACGGCAGCAGCCGGTTTTCGGCAGGGGGCAAGACCGTCCTGCATTACATGGGCACGTCCACGTTTTCTGAGTACACGGTCCTGCCGGAGATCGCCCTTGCGAAGGTCAGTCCGGCCGCGCCGCTGGACAAGATCTGCCTGTTGGGTTGCGGCATCACGACCGGCATCGGCGCGGTACTCAATACGGCCAAGGTGCGCGCCGGATCGACGGTTGCGGTTTTCGGCCTGGGCGGCATCGGCCTGAGCGTCATACAGGGGGCAGTCATGGCCGGCGCCGAACGCATCATCGGCATCGACATCAATCCGTCCAAGTTCGAGATGGCCGGCCAGTTGGGCGCCACCGACTTTGTGAACCCGAAGGACCACGATGCGCCGATACAGGATGTGATCGTGGATCTGACCGACGGCGGCGTCGATTACTCGTTCGAGTGCGTGGGCAACGTGGAACTGATGCGGGCCGCGCTCGAGTGCTGCCACAAGGGCTGGGGCGAGAGCACGATCATCGGCGTGGCCGGCGCAGGGCAGGAGATCGCCACGCGACCGTTCCAGCTCGTAACCGGACGCGTTTGGCGGGGCACGGCATTCGGCGGAGTGCGCGGCCGCAGCGATCTCCCGGGGATGGTGGACCAGTACATGGACGGGGAAATCGAAGTGGACCGAATGATCACGCACACGATGCAACTGGACGAGATCAACGACGCCTTCCACCTCATGCACGAGGGCGAAAGCATCCGTTCGGTGGTCTATTTCTGAACG
This sequence comes from Gammaproteobacteria bacterium, assembly GCA_009838035.1. Classification (NCBI taxonomy): domain Bacteria; kingdom Pseudomonadati; phylum Pseudomonadota; class Gammaproteobacteria; species Gammaproteobacteria bacterium. The sequence goes on along the minus strand of VXSK01000018.1, from coordinate 21,293 downwards.
CCCTCCCGTGAGAATCGTGGCGGAAAGCCGGTGCCACGAAGGCCGGCAGCTTACGGTCGAACATCCGTCGGAAGCCTGCGGCTGTCCGATGCGTTTCGCTCTGTTCCTGCCGCCGGGTCTGGCGGAAGGCGGCAAGGCGCCGGCGCTTTATTTCCTGTCCGGACTGACCTGCACCGAGGAGAACTTCACCGTCAAGGCCGGCGCCCAGCGGTTCGCCGCCGAAGCCGGTCTGGCGCTGGTCGCGCCCGACACCAGCCCCCGTAACACGGGCATTCCCGGTGAAGACGACGAGGACTTCCTGGGCTCCGGCGCCGGTTTCTACGTCGATGCGACCCGGGCGCCCTGGTCCGCACACTACCGGATGTACGACTACGTGAGCCGGGAGCTGCCGCAGTTCGTCGAGTCCTCCTTTCCGATCGACCCGGCCCGGCGCGGAATATGCGGACATTCGATGGGCGGGCACGGCGCGCTGGTGATCGCACTGCGCAACCCGGGCCGCTATCGGTCGGTTTCCGCCCTGGCGCCGATTTCCAATCCCTCGTCTTCGCCCTGGGGGCGGGCGGCCTTCTCCGCCTACCTGGGGGACGAAAGTCCCGCATGGCGGGAATACGACGCCAGCGCACTGGTGCGAAAGGCGCCGCTGGACCTGGAGATCCGCATCGATCTGGGCAGCGCCGACCCCTTTCGCGAGGACGAACTGATGGTCGAGCAGTTTCTCGCGGCCTGCCGCGAGTCCGGCCAGCGCGTAAGTTTCCATCTGCGCGGCGGCTACGATCACGGCTACTTCTTCGTCAGCACCTTCATCGAGGGCCACATCCGCCATCATGCCGCCGCCCTGCGGACCGGTGACGCCAGTGCCGGTGGCTGACCTCAGCGGGGCGCCGCCGGCCGATCCACTGCCTTTGCTCCGGGAGTGGCTGGATACCGCAGCCGGGCTGACCGACCGTCCCAATCCGCATTCGTTCGTGCTCTCGACTACCGATTCGCGCGGTCGCGCCGATGCCCGGGTCGTGCTGCTCAAGCACTACGATGACGGGAAGGGATACCTGGTGTTCTACACCAACTACCTGTCCGCCAAGGGCGGCCAGCTTGCGGCCTGTCCCGAGGCGTCAGCCCTTTTTCACTGGGACCGGCTCGGCCTGCAGGCCCGCGTTCGCGGTCCGGTGGTCATGTCGCCGGCCTTGGAAAGCGACGGGTATTTCGCCACCCGCGGCTGGGAAAGCCAACTCGCCGCCTGGGCCAGCGATCAGAGCAAGCCGGTCTCCTCGCGGGATGACCTTGAGGCGCGGATGAACGCGGCGGCGTCCCGGTTCGGCGGCGACGGCCGCGACTGGAGCAACAGCGCCCCGACAGGCGCCGTGAGCCGTCCGCCGCATTGGGGCGGCTACCGGCTGTGGGCGCGCACGGTGGAACTGTGGATGCAAGGCGACGCGCGCCTGCACGACCGCATCTCCTGGTCGCGCGATCTTGATCCGGCCGGCGACGGCCGGTTTCAGGCCGGCGCTTGGCGCGCCGAGCGCCTTCAGCCCTGAATGACCTGCGAGCGAGGGCATGACCCTCGCGGCGTCCCTCCTTTCGCTGAGGGCGGGCCGGCCTCCTAATAGACCAGACCGAGTATGACGGCCACGGCCACGATTGGGCCCCACACCCAGTGCAGGCTGCGCTCGACCAGCACTACGGCGCCGCGCACCCGGTCCGGGCGATCGCCGAGCGCCTGCGCGCCGACCACGCTCAGCACGGCGCCGGAACCTTCGAACAGGTTGGGCTGCCGGTCAGCGGTGATCCCGCGCCAGGCGTTGACCGCGTCGTCGAAATTGCCGGCCAGGGCGAAGCTCGCGGAAGTAATGCGAGCCGGAACCCATGCCACCACGCCGTGTAGCTTGACCGCGGCTCGATGCAGCTCCTCGCCGCCGGGCAGGGTAGCGGTGAAACGGCGCAGGCTGTTCAGTGCGCGGAAGCCGAAAGCGAACGCCGGACCCAGCGGCCCCGCCACCAGGAACCAGAAAATCACGCCGAAAATGCGATTGTTCGCTTCCCGATAGGTTGCTTCTTCCACTGCCGCGGCCTGGTCCTTCGGCTTGTCCGGTGCGCTCCCGCCGAGAATGACTTCCGCCTGGGCCCTGGCGCCGTCTTCATCGCCGGCGTCGGCCTTTTCGTGAAAGGCCAGGGCCTCGGCCTTCAGGTCGCGCGGCCCGAAGGAGAACAACAGGACGATAACCGCGAACACGAACCAGGCGATCACCCAGTCGTCTCGCAGCAGCCAGGCGATGATCCCGACCGGGACGGCGCATGCGAGCGTCAAACCCGCGACGATGTACGGCGCGGCGCGCTTGTCCAGACGCAACAGGCGCTGGGCCAGTTGATTCGCCTGCTCCTCCAGTCCGCGGAACTCGCGCAAATGCGACCATCGCGCCAGGTAGCGTTCAGCGTATATGCCAATAAGCAGGGCCAATAGTTTCATTTGTCGCGCTCTCCAGCCCGGGCCAGTCCCGCCGCCAGCCTTGCCCAGTCGAAGGTCTGTCCCGGGTCCCATTTGCGCCCGGGGGCAATATCGCTGTGTCCCACGACCGGGGCGCTCCGCAGGGACGGCAGGCCGTCCCGCAGGGCCGTAATGGCGGCACAGGTCTGATTGTATTGCCTATCGGTAAACGGTGTGGCCGCATCCCCCTCCAATTCCATTCCGACGGAATAGTCGTTGCAGGCGGCGCGGCCCCGGAACTCGGACTCGCCGGCGTGCCAGGCGCGCTCCAGCACGCTCACGAACTGCACCAGTTCGCCGTCGCGGCGCACCAGGAAATGCGCCGATACGCGCAGGTCCGCCAGCCTGCGGAAGTAGGGGTGGGCCGACGGGTCGAGCCTTCCAAAGAACAGATCCTCGATCTCGCCGCCGCCGAACTCGCCGGGCGGCAGCGAAATGGCATGCAGTACCAGCAGACTGACATCGGAACCCGGCGGCCGGGCGTCGCGGTGCGGGCAAAGCGAGTGCCGCGCGCCGTCCATCAGGCCGGTGTTCGGATTCAGACGGAGCACTTCTCTTGCTTGCACCGACTTAAAATGTGCCCCGCTAGCGTCATTTCATGATCCCTGACGATGAAATCCCGAACTCTCGGCGTGGTGATGGATCCGATCGGCACCATCGCGCCGCAAAAGGATAGCACTCTGGCGCTGCTCCGCGAGGCGCAGCGGCGTGGCATTGCGCTCCATCACTTCACTCTCAACGATATCGATATCCGCGACGGCCGCGCCTTCGGACAGGGCGCGCCGCTTGAAGTCACCGATGACGACGCCGATTGGTTCCGGCTGGGCTCCGCGCAGGACATGCCGCTCGGAGAACTGGACTTGCTCTTCATGCGCAAGGACCCCCCGTTCAACGCCGAGTACATTTTCGCCACTTACGTGCTGCAGCGGGCCAAGGACGAGGGCGCGTTGGTGGTGAACGATCCCCAGGCTCTGCGGGACGTAAACGAGAAGGTTTTCATCGCCTGGTTCCCCGAATTCACCCCGCCCACGATCGTTACCCGGTCGATGGACCGGATCCGTGACTTCCTTTCCGAGCACGGCCGCATCGTCGTCAAGCCGCTGGACATGATGGGAGGCCATGCCATTTTTGCCCTCGACGAAGCGGACAAGAACCTGGCGGTCATTCTCGAGACCATTACCGTCGGCGAGACCCGATACGCGATGGCGCAGCGGCACCTGCCCGAAATCGTTGAGGGCGATCGGCGGGTGCTGCTGATCGACGGGCGCCCGATGAACCCGGCGCTGAACCGGGTGCCCCGGACCGATGACAATCGCGGCAACCTGATGGCCGGCGCGCGGGCGGAAGTTTGCGATCTGACGCCCCGGGACCTGCAGATCTGCGAGCGCGTCGGCGCCGAGCTGGCGGTTCGCGGAGTGGCGTTCGCCGGACTGGACATCATCGGCGATTACCTGACCGAAGTGAACATCACCAGCCCCACGGGAATACGGGAAATCCAGAAACTGGCGGGAGTGGACGCCGCCGCCCGGTTGTTCGACAGCCTGCTCGAACGCCTGGGCAGGACCGCCCCCTAGTTCCGGTAGATATAATCCCGGTAGGAGGCAGAAACCAGCCGTCATGGAAGAACTCGACTCACTTTCCGGCAAGCTTCTCATCGCCATGCCGGGGATGCCCGATTCCCGCTTTCGCCAGACAGTGACCTACCTGTGCGGGCACAACAGCGACGGCGCACTGGGGATCGTCATCAACCGCCCGTCCGACATGAAGCTCGGCGAAGTGTTCGAGCAACTATCGCTCGACAGCGGGGACCGCGACCTCGCCAACCAGAGCATCCTCAAGGGCGGACCGGTAAACCGCGAGCGGGGATTTGTGCTGCATGAGGCCGGCGGCAGCTGGGATTCCACGATCTCGATTTGCGGCAACATCGAGGTGACCACCTCGCGGGACGTGCTGTCGGCGATCGCCGGGGGCAAGGGTCCTCGCCGGGCGCTCCTGGCCCTGGGCTGCGCCGGCTGGGGAGAGGGTCAGCTGGAACGCGAACTGCGCTCGAATTCCTGGCTGGTGGTCGATGCTACGGAGGAAATCCTCTTCGAGACCCCGTACGAACAGCGTTGGGCCGCTTCCGCGGCGCTGCTCGGGGTGGATGTCTCCCGGCTGGGGCTGCAAGCCGGCAACGCCTGACCCGCGATCGTTCCGATCGCATTGTGCTGACAGGCCCCCATGCGCACCGAGCCTGCGATCGCCCTCGACTTCGGATTGAAGCGCGTCGGCGTTGCGACCGCCACGGGCGGCGTGATCACGGCCCGCAGGCACCTGCCGGCGCGCGCCGGACTGCCGGAATGGGCCGAGCTGGACCGGCTCGTTCACGACTACGGTCCGCAGGTCCTGGTGTTGGGCTGTCCGCCCGATCCCGATCCTGAGTTCGAGCTTGCGCTCAAACGTTTTCGCAAGCACCTGAAGGGCCGCTACGGGCTGGCGGTGGAAACGGTCCAGGAACACCTCACGACCCGCGAGGCCAACGCCTGGCTGCGGGAACAGCGTTCAACCGGCGAATTTGGCCGGCGGGCCCGCAAGGGAGAGGTGGACAGCCTCGCCGCCTGCCTGATTGCCCGGGACTGGCAGGAGAAACAAGCATGAACACTCGGAGATTCGTCTGTGCGCTGGCCGCGGCGTTCGTACTGAGCAGCGCCGCGCCCGCCGCGGAACTGGTCCTGGTTGCCGGCGCGTCCGGGCGCACCGGCAACGCGGCGATGCGGCTGCTGGACGAACAGGGCTACGCGGTGCGCGCGACGACCACCAATCGTGACCGCGCCGTGCGGCACCACGGCGATCAGTGGGACTGGGTAGAGCTGGACGTGCGCGATCGCGACGCGGTGTTTGCGGCCATGCAGGACGTGGACCATGTGATCTGCGCCATCGGCTCCCGATCCCTGATCGGCGGGAACGGCCCGGAACACGTCGATTATCGTGGTGTGGTCAATCTCGTGGATGCGGCGGTGGAGGCCGGGGTGCGGCACTTCGTCGTCGTGACTTCCGCGGCGGCGGGGCCCTACCGCGAGCGCAGCCGGATGATCATTTTCGCGCGCGCCAGGCACTGGAAGACGATGGGGGAAAACCATCTCAAGCGCAGCGGCCTGGCATACACCGTGATCGGACCCAGTGCCCTTCAGGAAGAACCTGCGAACGGCGGCGAACCGCTGCGGGTGATGGCGCGCGCCGACTACGAGACGGGCGCCGTGGCAATCGCGGACGTGGGCATGCTGACGGTTGACGCCCTTGTCAATCCGGATGCCCGCAACAAGAGCTACGGGGTCGTTCGCGACGAGTCCGTTGCGCCCGGCGCCTGGCGGGGAATGCTGAAGACGATTAGGCTGGACAGCGAAACGGAAGAGGCGCCGGACCATCCGCTCATGCCCGATCCCGAATGACACGACACCGGGGGCGGGGCTCGACACTAGTCGTGGCCGGCCTCCCAGTCGGGCGTCCGCTCAAGCACGCCCGGATCGCGTTCCTCCAGCTCGGCGCGAAATTCCGCCGGCAGTTCTTCCGCGCGGCGAAAGTTCTTGCCGACCACCGACCAGTACATGTGCCCGGGCAGGTCCCCCATATCCAGAAATCCCGACCAATCCCTGACCGCGTCCCAACTGTACGACGGGGCCAGGGAAGTGATGCCCGGGTCCGCGAGAGACGCAGCAGGCAGCGTGAACGTGTCGATGGACAGTTCCCGCCGAACCTTTCCGCCGGCTGGGGTGAACGCGCTGAAGGCCCTGCGCCGAATGATGACTTCGTCGCCGGCGCGCAGCAATTCAAGCATGACCGGCCGATCCAGAATGGAACTCTCCCAAGGCACGTCCAACAGCAGGACCACGCGCTCGGGCGAATAGCGAACCGGCTGGCCGGGCCCGCACGGAATCCTGAGCTCGGTCCGTTTGCCGGTCAGGGGATTGACGAACTCGTCGATAAACGCGCCGGAAACCGCGTCTCTGTAGAGCCGGCAGGCGATCGTGCGCTCTTCGTAGAGGTCTTCGGCCAGGCGTCGAAACTGCCTGATCGTGACGCTCTCGATCAAGAACAGCGCGACGCCGTCCGCGTCCTGGGGTACGCCATACGCGGTGCCGGTGGCCCATTCGTAAGTCACGCCGCCCGCGATATCGCCCTTGAGCCGCAACCAGGTCTCCATGGCGGTCCGTGGATCGGACACGTCGGGAAACTCCGCTGCCGCCGTCGGGGCGGCAAGTCCCGCGGCGATCGCAACGCAGGCAGCGTGGAGTAGGTGTCGCGCGCGACAAATCGGTCGCGGCAATGCACAATTCATATTCCTGATGACCCTATTGCCCAAGTGGACAAATTATGCGCGCTGGGCGTGAAACGACACCAGTCTTCGTCGAGGAAGGCGAGGTGCTGTCGCACCGGGAATATCCGGGAGGCCAGTACCGACTCCGGCTCCGCACGCCGCGCTGCGCCGCGGCGGCGCGGCCAGGCAGCTTCGTGCATTTGCGCTGCGATTCGGAACTGCTCCAGCGCCGGCCGCTGTCGATCATGCTTGCCGATGCCGACGAAGGCTGGATCGAACTGCTGTACAAAACCGGAGGGCAGGGACTGACCCTGCTTTCGGCCGCCGAACCCGGGTCCGTGCTGCATTCCATGGGGCCGATCGGACACGGCTTTTCCCTTTCCGAAGCGCGCCCTATTGTGCTCCTGCTGGGCGGTGGAGTGGGCATTCCGCCGGTTCTCTTCCAGGCCCGGCGCCTGGCGGGAAACGGCAATTGGAGCCCCCGGCTGTTCCTGGGTTCGGAGCTGCCTTTTCCGTTTGCGCTGGAAAAGCACGGCAAGGAGAACCGTTTGCGTTGCGCCGAACAGTGGGGCGTGCCTTCGCACCTGGCCAGCAACGCCGGCCTGGAAGGCTGCCATCGCGGTAACCTCACCGAAACGGCGCACGAATGGCTGGACGCTCTGCCGCGGGAGCGGCTGCCCGAAGTGGCGGTGTACGCCTGCGGGCCCACACCGATGCTGAAGGCCGCGGCGCAACTGGCGGCGGATTTCGGCGTCCATGCCGAGCTGTGCCTGGAGGAATACATGGCCTGCGCGGTGGGCGGGTGTGCCGGATGCACCGTCGAAGCCCATACGCCCGACGGCCTGGCCATGAAGCGGGTTTGCGTGGACGGGCCGGTGTTTCCCGCAACCTGGATCTATCCGTCCTAGGGTTCGGGAAATGCGACCGCTCTTTATCGGCCTGATTTCGGGAACCAGCATGGACGGCGTGGACGCTGCGCTGGTGGATTGCTCGGGCCCGGAACCGCGCCTGGCCGCGACGCACACCGGCGCCTATCCGGAGGAGATTGCCGTGCGTTTGCGGGCTGCCGCCCGGAGCAAGGGGGAATGCGGGCTTGCGGAAGCCGCGGCGTTGGACGCCGAAATAGCGGCCGTATTCGCCGAAGCCGTCCTTGCGCTCCTCGATGGTGCGCGTTGCGACCCCGACCGGATCGAGGCGATCGGCAGCCACGGCCAGACTCTCTTGCACGCACCCGACGCGCGCTTGCCGCACACCGTGCAGATCGGGTCGCCTGCGCGCATCGCGGCCCTCACAGGCATGGTTACCGTGGGCGACTTCCGCAGCGCCGACATGGCGCTGGGCGGACAGGGTGCGCCCCTGGCGCCCGTGTTTCACCAATGGATGTTCGGCCGTTCCGGCGAGACCCGGGCGGTCGTCAATATCGGGGGCATCGCCAATCTCAGCGTCCTGGCCGGCGATGGCGGCGTTACGGGTTACGACACGGGGCCCGGAAACACGCTGCTCGATTCCTGGGCGCGCACCTGCCGCGGGGAAGCGTATGACGAAAACGGACAGTGGGCGAGATCGGGACAGGTTAACGCGGGACTGCTTGAGCGCCTGCTTGCGGACGACTATTTTTCCGCGCCTGCGCCGAAAAGCACGGGACCCGAATATTTCAATCTGCACTGGCTGGAGCGGGCCGGTATTTCGGACAAGGCGCCCGAAGACGTGCAGGCGACGCTGCTGGAACTGACCGCGGCCAGCATCGCCGGCGCGGTACAGGCCTCCTGCGCCGGCGCGGCGCTGGCCGTCTGCGGCGGCGGAGCGTCGAATTCCTTTCTGATGGAGCGGCTGTCGGCAAACTGTCCGGAATCGAGCCTGGTGACGACCGAGGCATGGGGCGTACACCAGGACTGGGTGGAAGCGGCCGGATTCGCCCTCCTGGCCCGCGCCCGCCTGCTGCGCGAGCCGGGCAATGAACCGGCGGTCACCGGGGCCAGCAGGGCCTTGCCGCTGGGCGGGGTTTTCCTTCCCTCCTGAACTCCCCCGGCGCCTCGGATGCAAGAATAGCAAGACCATGAACGGCAGCTTGAGAACGGTCGACCATGCGGATGCGGATTCGCAGAGTCTGACGGCGCGCTGGCGGCGCGACTGGGCGCTGGCGCGACGAATACTCGGCATGCTGTGGTTCTATTTCACGGCCGGCCGGCATGTGCGCAAAGCTTACGGTGCTTGCGAGCGCGAGGGCAGGGTGTACTGGGTGGACGGCGTCGGCGGCGAAGAACGATGAGTCTCGCTAACGGCCGGATCCGCCCCAGCAACCCCCCGCCGCCGGAATACGCTTTCGGCTACCTCAGGCCGCCACGTTCCGGCAACGAGATCAACGGCCTGGACGAGCGCGAATTCCGCCAGGCAACGGCCGTGTTTCACAATGCCGGTAACGCGCAACTGGAATGGCAGGCGCTGGACGACTTCTTCGGGCTGATCAACCCATGGGGCGTGGTTCGGCACGTTGTCGCCAACGCCTGGCAATTGCGCAAGCGCAGCGGTCCGGTGGCGTCGCGGCGGGTCGAAGCGGATCCCGAGGCGATGAGCGAGCGCGTAAAGGCGGCCGCCCGGGATTTCGGCGCGGACTTGGTGGGCATTGCGGCGGTCACCGACGAGGCCGTGTTTTCGGGACGCGCCGCACCCTACCGCACGGCGATCTGCATTGGCCTTTCGATGGACCAGGACAAGATGGCGCATGTGCCGCAGGACACGGCAGCCGTGGAGGTCATGCGGGCATACCGTGAGATCGCCCGCATTGCGCTCAGGCTGGGCCGCTACATCCGCCGACTGGGCTGGCCGGCCAAGGCCTATGGCAACCCCAACAGCACCGAAATTCTGCACATCCCGCTGGCGGTCGCGGCCGGGCTGGGCCAGCTCGGCAAGCACGGATCGATGATCAGCAAGGAGCACGGCTCGAACTTCCGCCTGGCCGCGGTTCTCACCGACCTGCCCCTGGCTCTCGATGAACCGGTCGATATCGCCGTCGACGATCTTTGCATGGGCTGCAAGCGCTGCGTGGTCGATTGCCCGCCGGACGCCATATTCAACGAGAAGCAGTGGATACGCGGCGAGAAGCGCTGGTACGTCGATTTCGACAAGTGCATCCCGTATTTCGTCAAAACCCACGGCTGCGCCATCTGCATCGAGGTCTGCCCCTGGAGCCGCCCCGGCCAGGGCCCCAGACTGGTCGAAAAGCTGATGGCCAAACGCCGCCGCGGCTCAGCAACACGCAATCCGCAGGGAGCAGCGTGAACGCGCCATATTTCCTGGGGCTCGCGCTTTTCCTGATGCTGATGGCCGCAAACGCGGGCGCCCAGGAGGCGCGCGGCGAGAGCGCCGAAGCCCGGGTGATCGAGGAGATCGTGACGATCGGCACGCGGCGGCGCGAGCGGGCCGCGGTCGATACCGCGGTGCCGGTGGACGTGTTCAGCGCGGAAGAAATCTCCAGCGTCAACTCGTCGGACCTGATCGAGGTGATCAACGCCATTGTGCCGTCGTTCGCCGCGCGGCGGCACCCGATTTCCGACGGCGCGAGTTTCATCAGGCCCACGCACATGCGCGGCCTGGACACCCACCACACGCTGGTGCTGATGAACGGCAGGCGCCGTCATCGCTCGGCGCTGATGCAGGTGGGGGGGTTCGGCGCCCACGGCGCGGACATCGGCGCCATTCCGTCGATCGCTATCGAATCCATGGAGGTGCTCCGTGACGGCGCGTCCGCCCAGTACGGTTCGGACGCCATCGCGGGCGTGATCAATTTCAACCTCAAGCAGGCCGATACGGGCGCCGAGCTGCGCGCCCGCTCCGGTCGCTACGGTGACGGGGATGGCGAAGAGTTCACGCTGGAAGGCAACGTCGGTTTTGCCCTGCCGAACGGCGGCTTTCTGAACTTCAGCGGCCAGTATTCCGACTCGGCCCCCACCAGCCGCTCGCAGCCCTACGACCTGACGATTACCGGCTCGGGCCAGACGCCGCTGGAAGCCACGCTCAACCAGGTCACGCTGGACGGCATTACCTATTACGGACCCGACGCCCTGACCTACCGCTATTCGCCCACCGGCGAAGTCCTGCAGGCGGCGCGCGGCAGCGACGGCGTGCCGGACGATCTCGACAGTCGCTACGCGGACAACTTCGCCGGCGTGGGCGGCAATCGCGAATTTCGCAGTCCGGCTCAGATCTGGGGCCAGCCGGACCGCCGGCAACTGCTGGCCTCGGCCAACGCCTCCCTGCCGCTGTCGGACAGCCTCGAACTGCATGGATTTGCCACGTGGGCCGACAAGGATCAGTCGGGGGGATTCTTCTACCGCCGCGCGGGCGTGAGCCAGCTACTGCCGGTTCGGCTGGCCGACGGCACGATCTACGATCCGAGGGCCCGCCTGTATCCGGCCGGCTTCACCCCGCAGTTTTCCGGCGACGTAATGGACTACGCGATCACAATCGGCCTGTCCGGCAGCGCCTGGCAGGATCTCAGTTTCGACCTTTCGGCCGGGTATGGATACGACCGGATCGCCTACTTCATTGAAAAGGGAATTATGTAGAAAAGTGCCGAAACACCCAAAAATCAATAACTAATCCTTATTGTTCTTCTGATTCAACTCTTCCAGCAATTCCACAATTCTGCCAAGATTCTTCATTTGCTCGGCCATTCCAACCCAATAGTCGTCACCCCAAAATACCTTCTTAAACGCCTTGGCAATGTTCTCGCCCAGTTTATCAAATTTCTCATCTACATCATCCATTCGTTTTTCCAGTTCCTTTACTCGTTTTTCGAGCGCTTCAAATTCCTCATTCATTATTTATTCCTCCTCGAACAACTTATCGACATAATTTCCCAAGTCGTTCAATTGTTCTGATACGGCCTCACGAAGTTCCTCCTTTGCCTTCGTGATTGCTTCAAGGCCTTTCATACTGGACAAAGTCGTGGCCAGTGCTGACTTATATTCTTCCAGAATATTTACGAGCGGCTGAGAATGTTCTTTGCCCAAATCAATAATTTTCAGTTCCACGACTACGATTCCTCCCTTTCTGAAATTATTTCTATAATCCCCTCAGGCGCATCGTATCCCTCAGCCTCCGCCTGATCTATGGCTTTCTCCAGCAAATTGGAATAGGTATGTTTGGCCTTATTAAGATTCCGAATGTTCCTTTCGTATTGCGGGTTATCTAGTCCTTGCTCTTCTCTGAAATCTCGTTCCTCGTTTACGGCCTGTTCCCATTCCTGATAGTTCGCCACCATATTGCCTCCATACCACCAAGTATTGAGACGTACGTCATCTGACCAATGACCTGCTCCTCCGTTGTTTATCAATTGAGCAAAAGCGATTCGAGATTTCTCGTAACTTTCTCGTCCCTTGCTTACGTCGGAGGCATACCTTCTAGGGTCCATCTGCCACCGTCTAGCTTCCTCTTCGCGATGTCTAGCTCGGTCCTCACGCCATTCTTCCCGCCGTTTAGGTTCCTCCGCTATCCGTTTCTTTTCTTCTTCGGCCAATCTTGCGGACACTCTATGTTTGTATGTCGGATCATTCGGCGTAGGAGTCCTCCAGTATTTCTTGCCTTTATCCCTGGCATCCAACCGATCCAAACACCACATATACTCTTTGAATTCTCCCGTGGACCGACCGATAGACGCGCATCTCTCGTAGTCGTATTCCTGTCCTGTCGCGGTCGTTGTAATGATGATTCCGACCAACGCCAGATATCGCAGTGATTTCATAATCCATTCCTCTGTCACTTCACAAAACCGACACATAGGTGTCGGGCCATTGTGAAATTCTCAGTGACAGAGATATTCCTGCCTATTGGCCTGGTCAAGGGGATCAGTCCTCGACGGGCAACGGCTTATTCAGCAGGTAACCCGACGATGCGGATCACTGAGAATTTCACATTGCTGATCTTCGCCGAACCGAATAATGATGTCAATAGTCCACTAAAAAACCTTGACTTTTCGGCACTCTACTGTAAAATATAACTATGAATGGAGAAAGTATGATGACTAAGAAATCACCAGGTAAATCAGAGAGAAAGGGCATATCACTGATTGAAATTATGAGGATGTTCCCTGACGATGATGCGGCGGAGAAGTGGTTTGTGAATAAGCGTTGGCCGAACGGAGTTAACTGCCCTCATTGTGGTTCTATCAATGTTCAGACAGGGGCCAAGCACAAGACGATGCCTTTCCGCTGCCGCGAGAAAGAATGCGCCAAGCGTTTCAGCGCCAAGACAGGCACTGTTATGGAAGGTTCCAAGTTGGGATTTCAGGCTTGGATGATCGCTACGTATCAAATGACGACTTCACTGAAGAGCGTATCCAGTATGAAGTTACATCGGGACCTGAACATCAACCAGCGAAGCGCGTGGTTCCTGGCTCACAGGATCAGGACCGCGTTGACTGAAAAGGCCGCGAAGTTCTCAGGTCCGATCGAGGTGGACGAAACCTACTTTGGAGGCAAGCGAGACCGAATGCACAATTCCAAGCGCAAGCAGTTGGAAGGCCGAGGAACTGTTGGCAAAACCGCCGTTGCTGGATTGAAGAACCGAGAAAGCAACAAGGTCACTGCGAAGGTGGTATCCAGGACTGATGCTGCCACGTTACAGGGATTTGTGGCGGAACACGCCGAGGAAGGATCAACCGTATATACCGATGAAGCAAAGGCATACACTGGACTGCCTTTCAATCACGGCACAGTAAAACATAGCGTGTCTGAATACGTGAATGGCAATATCCATACCAACGGTATCGAGAGTTTCTGGTCAATGCTGAAACGGGCCCATAAAGGAACATTCCACAAGATGAGCCCGAAGCATCTTGACCGATACGTCCAGGAATTCTCGGCCCGTCATAATCTGCGCGAGTTGGATACTCGGGAAATTATTGAAACGGTGTTGTCGGGTATGGAACATAAACGGCTCAAATACGATAGCCTGATTGCTGACAATGGTCTGCCGTCAGGAGCAAGGGCGGCTTGAATATAAGGAATAACAGGAATGAGGAAACAATCAGATAAGAACCAATCTGTCAATACAGATACTAAACCGCGTATCGTGAATATCGCGGCATCGGACTACCAACCAAGTAAAGCCGAACTGGAAGAAGATATGCGGGTGTCGATGTCGTTTGAAAAAGCCGTGGAGATACTGGCTCAACCAGTGAGGCCGAAAAATACCAAGCAGTCAGAACCGTAATTCGAAATCAGTTTGTTCCATACGTGCTAGTAAAATAGTGGCGTTTCAGGAGGGACCAATATTGACTGAAGGTCATTTCTATTACGCTCATATTGAAAAAACCGACGGCAAATATTTTGAAGTTCACAAGAAAGGATGTAAGTACCTTCCAGATGCTGAGAATCGAGTGAACTTGGGGTATTTTGACGATTGCGAGTTGGCAGTTATGAAGGCCGAGGAACTTGAGTTGATACCTTCAGACGGATGCTGGCATTGCTCTCCCGAATGTCATATTGGTTGAAGCATAGATCCTTGCTGAACTTCGCTCCATTCCTTCAATGAGTTTGGCGCTCTAGGCAAAATTACCAATACTCGACCGTCCTCTAATGCGATGTTGCCGTACAGACTGCCGTGCCCGCAGCAACTCGCGATGGTGTGAATATTGGCGGCATTCAGAGCAGCGACAATTCGGGCAATACAATGATCAATGCTTCTTACGCTGCCCTTAATCGGCATAGGGCATTGATTGAGTCTGGTTTTTGTACCGGTGGGTCTATCGCAAAATTCACATCCTTGAAATTCTCGAGTCACTTAGTTATTTAGTCGCTTCGGCACTTTTCTACATAATTCCCATTGAAAACACCCTCAATCCATCGCTTGGCCCCGACACGCCCACCCGTTTCCGGCCGGGAGCGCTGGTCAACGACGAGCTGGCGGTCAACGCCGATTTCGTATGGCCGTGGGACATCGGTAATCTGGCCAGCCCGGTGAATGTCGCCTTCGGATTCGAATACCGCGACGAGAGCTATCGCATTGAAGCGGGCGACCCCAGGTCCTATGAGGTGGGGCCCTTCGGCGTGCCCGATCCGTTCAACCTGGAAGTCACTCAGGCGGAGGTGGACGCCGACCCGGACGATGATCTGACCATGGTGGAGTGCCGTATTCCCGGATTTGAAGCGATCGGCCGGCTCTGTCCCGCAGGCGATCCGGTCAACAATGCGGTGCCTATAGGCTCGAACGGCTTCCCCGGCTACCCCCCGGGCTTCGCTTCGCGCCGCAGCCGCGGCAGCCATGCCGCCTATGTGGATTTCGCGGCGGACCTGACGGACTGGTGGCTGCTGGAGGTGGCCGGGCGTTACGAGGACTTCCAGGACTTCGGCGACGTGGCGACCTGGAAAGTGGCTGCGCGCTATCGGTTGAACGACAGCGTCAACCTGCGCGGCTCGGCCGGTTCCGGTTTCCGGGCGCCCACACCCGCCCAGATTTCCACCACGGTGGTCTCGACCCGTATCGACGCGAACGGCATTCCCAGGTCCGAGGGCGTTTTCCCGCCGGACCATCCCGCCGCCGGGCTGTTCGGCGCCTCGCCACTCGGCCCCGAACACTCGCACTCCGTCACGCTGGGCCTGGCCGCCCGATCGCCTGCCGGGTTCGGACTTACGCTCGACTACTATCGCATCCGGCTGGACGATCGCACCGTGATGTCATCCCAGTTCACCGTGAACCCGGAACAGGCTGCCCGGTTGATCGCGCTTGGAGTTCCGGGCGCCAACGACATCTCCCGGGTACGGTTCTTCATCAACGATGTGGCCACGGAAACCAGCGGGGTCGATCTGGTCGTCACGGGCGGATTCGACTGGCGGCTTGGCGCCACTTCCCTGCAGGCGGCCTTCAACTTCAACCGGACCCGGTTTGCGGATACTGGGAAGTTCGTGGACGACGAAGCCCGGCACGACATTGAAGAGGGCAGTCCGTCGGTTCGCGGCGCGCTAACGCTCAGGCACGGCTGGGGGCTGTCCGATGTACTGTTGCGCGCCCGCTATTTCGGGGAATACAGCAACGCGAGCACGGCGGCCCTGGAGCGGGTGCAGAAATTCGGGGCGGAAGTGCTGCTGGATCTTGAAGCGGCCTTCACGCTGCGCGAGCGCTATACGCTCCGGATCGGGGCCGAGAACATCCTGGACAACTACCCCGACCCGGGCCAGTTCGAGGTCTGCTGCGGCCGAATTTACCGCAGCGACTCCATCGTGCCCTGGCAGGGCCGGCTGTTTTACGCGCAATTGGGAGTCTCGTTCTTCTGACGGGCCCCGGGCAGAGCAACGCATGAGCAACGCTGCCATCGCCGCTCGGCTGAAAACAGTCAGGACACGAATCGCAAGCGCCGCGATTCGCTCCGGCCGGCGCTCGGACGAAATCCGGATCCTCGCCGTCACCAAGGCCCATGGCAAGGACGCCGTGCTTGCCGGCCATGGGGCGGGCCTGACCGACTTCGGCGAAAACTTCGCCCAGGAAGCGATCGCCAAGATGGGCGAAGTCGGGCCCGGCGGCACCTGGCACTTCATCGGCCAGTTGCAGTCGAACAAGACGCGCCTGATAGCGGAGCATTTCGACTGGGTGCATACCGCGATTCGCGAACGCATCGTCCTGCGGCTTGCCACACAGCGGCCGGAAGATGCACCGCCTTTGAATACGTGCATACAGGTCCGGATGCAACCGGAAGACACCCGTCCCGCGCTGCCCCCGGAGCAGGTAGCGCAACTGGCGGAACTGATACGTGCGCAGCCACGCCTCAGGCTGCGCGGCCTGATGGGAATCCCGATGCCCGATGCGCCGCGCGAAGCCTATTCCAACCTTCGTTCTCTGTTCGACCGGCTCAATCAAGCAGGCCTGAACCTGGACACGCTGTCCATGGGCATGACCGCCGACCTCGAAACCGCCGTCGAATGCGGCGCCACCCTCGTGCGCGTCGGCACCGCCCTCTTCGGCCCCCGCCCGCAACGCTAAGAAAACCACCCCCGTAACGGGAGCGGCCACCCAACTCTGTGTACGCCTCTGCGGTCCCTCAATTGCAAGACGTAAGGGGCAATTTATAGAAAAAGTAACGGGCAAATTAAAGACGAACCAACGGGTAATTTATCGGTTATAGAACGGCCTTGCGCTCTCGGCAATCATGTCCTTGCCATTGGCAAGCTCGCATATTCTTCCTTCGTCTGAAAATTGTGCTTGACACATTGCAATGTGGAGGTAAACTACGCGCCCCATGCAATCGAAAACCAGACAACGCCAGTTATGCGCGGGCGGCGCGCTCGCAGGGGCGGAGACCCTGCGGACGAGCCGCATGCTCGTGGAATGGCATGGAATCAATTGCGAGGATTACATGCGTTAGCCTTCTGATGACAACGGGTCTGGAAGGCTTGCAAACCGAACCTTCCGGATCAGCCCGAAAAGCTCTGGTCGGTTCGAAAACCGCCAGGGCTTTTTTGTTGCCTTGTTGGATGTTCTTTGACAACGGGGATTGTGTGTTGTGTCGGGGCAGCGCTTCGCGTCGGGCGAGGCGGCCGCGGGTTCCTTCGGCGCGCGCCTGCGCGCCTGTCCGGACACCCTGATTCGTCCTTTCGGCTTCGGCCGAACGGAAAACCCCCTTCGGCTTCGGCCGGAGCGGGATGGCGGCCTGGCGCCGGATAATCGTCGGCGACGGCGGGAAAGGGGCGCTCCCCATGGCGTCTCGCCGGACTTTCGTGTTCGGTCCGTCCAGGCAAGCCCGGCCCTCCTGTCCTCGCTGGAAAGCGGCGGGGATAGCGGCACAAGCGATGCGCGGAAGTATCGGGCTTACGCACCAGCTCCGGTTGGGAATGCGGGCCCGTGAGAGAACGCGTGGTGGCGCAATCCGCGAAACCGACATCGCCAACCGTGAAGGGCAACGGGTAGTGCGCGGCAGTGCGAGCCTTACAAGCGAGCGCCCGCGTGCAGAGTGCCGGGGTTCTGGCGGCAAGCCAGCGTCCTTGCATTCGGTCGAGTAACCGGTAGGCGAAAGACAGTCGGCGTGTCGTATTTCGTGGCCCAAAAGGCGGCGAAGCGACCGGGGCGCGCACGCCGAAGTGGGGATTCGCGTTTTTGGCTTAGTTGGTAGAGCAATCGCATGCCAGGCGATAGGCGCCGGTTCGAGTCCGGCAATTCGCTTTTAGGATGAAACGCAAAGACGCGCCCCGGCGCGCGCTGAAAGTGGCTTAAGGCCGGAGCCTTCGGGCAATCCGGCGGGCCGGAAGCCGCAAGCGGAAAGCCCTTGGCGGAACATCGCACGGTTGGGTAGCCCCCATTCGGAGCCTGCGAGGCTCACGGTACGTGAACCGCCGATTAGGCGCGCGGGACGAGTGAACCGCCACACTCTCAAAAAGGCAGTCATGGCCGCTTACGGCGGCGCCGGCTTCGGCCGGGCCGCCGTGGACACACGGGCAACGGCCGCCACACGCAAGGTGGTCGGTACTCCCGCCAAAGCGCGGCCGGGAAACGGCGTAGTCTCAACCGTTTCCATACACAAGGCCGTCTGACGGGAATTGGCATACCTGCCTGTCTCAGAAACAGGTGTTTCCTGGTTCGAATCCAGGGGCGGCTACCGAATTCAATAGCGGGCCAGAGCACCCCTGTGGCCGTCTGACGGGAATTGGCATACCTGCCTGGCCAAGAACCAGGCGTTTCTCCGTTCGAATCGGAGGGCGGCCATTAAATGACACGCGGATCTGACGGGAACGGTATACCTCGGCGGCTTAAACCCGCTGGCGTCCCGGTTCGAGTCCGGGGGTCCGCACCAGCGCGCGGCTGATGGGAATCGGTATACCTGGGTCGCTCAAAACGACTCGTTTCTCCGTTCGAATCGGAGGCCGCGCACCAGACACTACAATCACACAATCCTCTTTTTCAGAGTTCCCCTGCAACGAATTCGATGGACACGCCAATCCTGATTTGCAATGCGTAGCAGGTAATTTGTCGATAGACCAGCGGGAAATTTGTCGGGTACTTGAATCACTGCTCGAATGGCTACTTAAGTTCGCTCATCGTAGTAACCGCATCATCACGGGCAATAAAGTACTTGATTCGGTTGCCTTACTGAAGTAAGGTTTTGGTAAGGAGATGCATGATGATCGTCAAGATCACATCAAAGAGGCAAGTTACTTTCCCGGCCCGCGTGCTGGATGCGCTGGGCGTCGGTGCCGGCGATCGCCTGGAACTGCACGAAGGTGCCGACGGCTTTATTCTGAAGCCGAAGCGGATAGACCATTCCCGCCTGGGCACGCTACACGGCAAGATCCGCCGCGGAATGGGGACTTTTGATCTGCAGGAGTTCAGGGAGCAGGCCTATGCCCCAGCGCTTCGGGATTGATACCTCCATTCTCGTGCGTTTACTGACGAGGGATCCGGAAGACGAATTCGAATATTGCGTCACTAGGCTCAGCACTCTGGTGGGCAATCACGATGGCGAGATTCTTGCTTCCAATCAGGTTATCGGCGAGGCCTATGTTGCGGTGCAGCATCACTATGGCGTTACCAGGGGTGATGTGCGTACTGCCTTGCTTGACGTCCTGCAAAGTGGGTTGGTTGCTCCACTGAACGGTCGATCCGCGATCGACGCCCTTTCGGCGACACAGGGCCCCGGCTTGTTTGACCGCCTTATCGCAGATGACTATTCGCGCGTTGGCCTGGAGACCTTGACGCTCGACCGAAGAATGGCTTCCCTGTCGGAAGCGCAACGCTTGTAAGCGCATTTCGTATATTCTCGCGCCATGAGTTCGCCCCAACGGCAATTGAGGGAACTGCGCCGCGGCGTGGTGGACCTGGTTCGCGAGGAGGAGCTGTTGGAGCGGCTGCGCGAAGACAGGCCGCTGCGGGTGAAGTGCGGGTTCGATCCCACGGCGCCGGACCTGCACCTCGGGCATGTGGTGATCCTCACCAAGATGCGCCAGTTCCAGGACTTCGGGCACGAGGTGATCTTCCTGATCGGCGATTTCACCGGGATGATCGGGGACCCTTCGGGACGCAGCAAGGCGCGTCCCACACTGACCGGGGAAAAGCTTAAGGAGAATGCCGCCACCTACGCTGAACAGGTGCACCGAGTGCTGGATCCCGAACTCACGCGCGTCGAGTTCAACTCGACCTGGATGAACCGTCTCAGCGCGGCGGACCTGGTTCGGCTGGCGGGCAAGCGCACGCTGGCGCGCATGCTGGAGCGCGACGACTTCAAGAAGCGTTTCGGCGAGGGCAACCCGATCGGCCTGCACGAGTTCATGTACCCGGTTGCCCAGGGCTACGACTCGGTGGCGCTGGAGGCCGATGTGGAGCTCGGCGGCACGGACCAGACTTTCAACCTGCTGCTCGGCCGGCAGATCCAGGCCGAGCATGGCCAGCCTTCGCAGATCGTTCTGACTCTGCCGCTTCTGGAAGGAACCGACGGCGTTCAGAAGATGTCCAAGTCGCTCGGCAATCACATCGCGATCATGGATCCGCCGGCGGAGATGTACGGGAAGCTCATGTCAGTATCCGACGAATTGATGTGGCGCTACCTGGACCTGCTGAGCCTTCGCACACAGTCCGAACTGGACGAACTTCGTGCCAGCGTGGAAACGGGCGGCAATCCGCGCGATGCGAAGATGGCGCTTGCGCACGAACTCACGGCGCGCTTTCACGGCGATGGCGCGGCGAATCAGGCGGCCGAGGATTTCTCCCGGCGTCACCGGCTTGGAGAAACGCCCGAAGACATGCCCGAAGTCACGATCGCGGGCGGCGATGCAGGCGTGCCGCTGGGCGAACTGGTCCGCCGCGCCGGCCTGGCGGCTTCGAATGCCGAGGCGATGCGGCTCATCGCGCAGGGCGCCGTGCGACTGGACGGAGAGCGTGTCAGCGACCGCTCCATGGTCGTGCCGGCCGGCAGCTCAAGCGTTCTTCAGGTGGGCAAGCGGCGCTTCGCACGCGTGAGTATAGAAACAGCTTCTTCATCTTGACTGCCCAATCGGCCGGACTATAATTGCCGATCCGCCGGGACTAACCCGGCACGCCGTCCGGCGAAAGCCTTTCCGAAAGGCACCTGGCGGCGGTTCTTTTTCAACAGGCGACAAGTTTGTGTGTGGGAACTCGCGTTCCGGGTCCCTGACGGGACCGCGCGAGAGACCTGTGTACTTGTACACATACAAAAGCGCAGGACTCAAGCTCAAAAGATACTTAATTGAAGAGTTTGATCCTGGCTCAGATTGAACGCTGGCGGCATGCTTAACACATGCAAGTCGAACGCGAACGTCCTCTTCGGAGGGCTAGTAGAGTGGCGGACGGGTGAGTAACACTTGGGAATCTGCCCGACAGTGGGGAATAACCCGGGGAAACTCGGGCTAATACCGCATACGTTCCATGGAAGAAAGGGGGCCTCTTCTTGAAAGCTCCCGCTGACGGATGAGCCCAAGTCGGATTAGCTAGTTCGTGAGGTAACGGCTCACGAAGGCAACGATCCGTAGCTGGTCTGAGAGGATGATCAGCCACACTGGGACTGAGACACGGCCCAGACTC
>VXSK01000017.1 GCA_009838035.1 Gammaproteobacteria bacterium | reverse complement strand
ATGGTGGCGAATTCGGCCTCGGCGGCTTCGGCGGCCTCGATCTCGAGGCGCTTCTCGCGCCGGCGCACGCGCTCCTGGTGATAGTGGAAGCCGGTGCCGGCAGGGATCAGCCGGCCGACGATCACGTTCTCTTTCAGGCCCTTGAGTTCGTCGCGCATGCCGATCACGGCAGCCTCGGTCAGAACCCGGGTGGTCTCCTGGAACGACGCCGCGGAAATGAACGAGCGGGTCGCCAGCGACGCCTTTGTGATGCCCAGCAGCAACGGCCGGTGGGTGGCGAGCGTCTTGTCCTCTTGTTCCGCGTTCTCGTTGATCTCGACGACTTGCGAACGCTCGAGCTGCTCGCGCTTGAGCAGCCCGGTCTCGCCGGGGTCGATCACTTCGACGCGCTTGAGCATCTGGCGGATGATCACCTCGATGTGCTTGTCGTTGATGCGCACGCCCTGCAGCCGGTACACGGCCTGGATCTCGCCCACCAGGTACTCGGCCATGGCCTGCACGCCGCGCAGCCTCAGGATGTCGTGGACGTTGGGCTCGCCGTCGGCGATCATCTCGCCGGTTTCCACGCGCTCGCCGCCGAACACGTTCAGCGGGCGGTCCTTGGGCACCAGCATCTTGACTTCCTCGCCCTGTTCGTCGGCGATGATCAACCGGCGCTTGCCCTTGGTGTCCTGGCCGAAGCTGACCACGCCGCGGTGCTCTGCGAGGATCGCGGCCTCGCGCGGCTTGCGGGCCTCGAACAGGTCCGCCACCCTCGGCAGGCCGCCGGTGATGTCGATCGACTTGGCCTCGCTGGCGGGAACGCGGGCGAGCACGTCGCCGGTCTCCACCTTGAGCTTTCCGGACGCCTTCGAGCCGCCTTCCTCCATACCGCGGGACTTCTGCCAGGCCGCGGCCAGCATGGGGTCGAGCACCGAACCTTCCGGCATCTTGTGCTCCACCGGCGCGTCGGTGCCGCTGAAGTGCAGCACGGCGCCGTCCTTGTCGGTCAGGCGGATCCGCGGCTCCTTGTCGGCGCCCGACGAGGGCCGGCGGCGGCGCTCCAGCACCGCCACGGTCGAAAGGCCGGTGAACTCGTCGATGCGCTCCTCCACCGTAATGCCTTCCAGCAGGTCCTCGAACTCGATCCAGCCCACCACTTCGGAAATGATCGGCCGGTTGTGCGGGTCCCAGGTGGCCACGGTCTGGCCGGCCTTCACCTTGGCGCCGTCCTTCACGAGGATGGATGCGCCGTAGCTGACCTTGTGGCGCTCCAGCGCCCGCCCGTCGGCGTCCACCAGCGCCAGTTCTCCGGTGTTGCTCACCGCCACCAGGCGCTTTTCCTTCTTGTGCTTGAGGGTCTTGAGGTTCTGCAGCCGAACCACGCCGTCGCGCCTGACCTCGATGCTGCTGCGCGCGCCGGTCCTGGACGCGGCGCCGCCGATGTGGAAGGTGCGCATCGTGAGCTGTGTGCCGGGCTCGCCGATCGACTGGGCGGCGATTACGCCCACCGACTCGCCGATGTTCACCCACTTGCCGCGGGCCAGGTCGCGCCCGTAACAGCTGCGGCACACGCCGAAGCGGGTCTCGCAGGTGATCGGCGAACGCACGGTGACCCGCTCGACGCCGTGTTCCTCGATGAGCGCCGCGAGCTTCTCGTCCAGCAGTTCGCCGGCGCCGATCAGTTCCTCGCCGCTGGCCGGCGAAACGATCGGCCGGGCGGTGGCGCGGCCGAGGATCCGGTCAGTGAGCGACTGGATCTGCTCGGTGCCGTCCAGCACCGCTTCCATCACCAGGCCGCCGGTGGTCCCGCAGTCCTCCTCGGTCACGACCAGGTCCTGCGCCACGTCCACGAGACGCCGGGTCAGGTAGCCGGAGTTGGCGGTCTTCAGCGCCGTGTCGGCCAGGCCCTTGCGGGCGCCGTGGGTGGAGTTGAAGTACTGGAGCACGTCCAGGCCTTCGCGGAAGTTGGCGGTAATCGGCGTCTCGATGATCGAGCCGTCGGGCTTGGCCATCAGGCCGCGCATTCCGGCCAGCTGGCGCATCTGCGCCGCCGAGCCGCGGGCCCCGGAGTCGGCCATCATGAAGATCGAGTTGAACGACTTCTGCGTGACCTCCTCGCCGGAGGCGTCGGTGACCTGCTCGGTTCCGAGGTTGTCCATCATGACCCGCGCCAGGCGGTCGCTGGTGTGCGACCAGATGTCGACGACCTTGTTGTAGCGCTCGCCGTCCGTCACCAGGCCCTGCGCGTGCTGGTCCTGGATTTCCTTGACCTTCTCCTCGGCCTCGGCCAGGATTTCCGGCTTGTTCTCGGGCACCTCCATGTCGTTGATTCCGATGGAGATTCCGGCCGAAGTCGCGAACTGGAAGCCCATGTACATCAGGCGGTCGGCGAAGACCACGGTCTTCTTGAGGCCGGCCTGGCGATAGCAGGCGTTGATGAGCTGGCCGATCTCGCGCTTGTTCATCGTGCGGTTGATCAGCTCGAAGTCGAGTTCCTCCGGCAGCAGCGCGCCGAGCAGGGCGCGGCCCACCGTGGTCTCGATCAGCTCGCCGCCGGCGCGCAGCTTGACCGCGGCGTGCAGGTCGGCGGCGCCGGTTTCGTAGGCGCGGTGCACCTCGTCGCGGCCGCTGAACACCATGCCCTCGCCGCGCGCGTTGATGCGCTTGCTGGTCATGTAGTAAATGCCCAGCACCACGTCCTGCGAGGGAACGATCACCGGCTCGCCGTTGGCCGGCGACAGGATGTTGTTCGAGGCCATCATCAGGGCGCGGGCCTCGAGCTGCGCCTCCAGCGACAGCGGCACGTGCACGGCCATCTGGTCGCCGTCGAAGTCGGCGTTGAAGGCGGTGCAGACCAGCGGGTGGAGCTGAATGGCCTTGCCCTCGATCAGCAAGGGTTCGAAGGCCTGGATGCCGAGGCGATGCAGGGTGGGCGCGCGGTTCAGGAGCACCGGGTGCTCGCGGATCACCTCTTCGAGGAAATCCCAGACGATCGGCTCCTCGCGCTCGATCAGGCGGCGCGCGGCCTTCACCGAGGTGGCCTCGGTGAACACCTGAAGCTTCGACAGCACGAAGGGCTTGAACAGCTCCAGCGCCATCTTCTTGGGCAGGCCGCACTGGTGCAGCTTGAGCGTGGGGCCCACCACGATGACCGAGCGGCCCGAGTAGTCCACGCGCTTGCCCAGCAGGTTCTGGCGGAAGCGGCCCTGCTTGCCCTTGATCATGTCGGCCAGCGACTTGAGCGCGCGTTTCTTGCTGCCGGTGAATGCTCGGCCGCGGCGGCCGTTGTCCAGCAGCGCGTCGACGGCTTCCTGGAGCATGCGCTTTTCGTTGCGCACGATGATCTCCGGCGCGTTGAGGTCGAGCAGCCGGCGCAAGCGGTTGTTGCGGTTGATGACCCGGCGGTAGAGGTCGTTCAGGTCGGAGGTGGCGAAACGCCCGCCCTCCAGCGGCACCAGCGGCCGCAGTTCCGGCGGCAGCACCGCCAGTCGGGTCAGGACCATCCACTCCGGCCGGTTGCCGGAATCCCGGAAGGCCTTGAGCAGCTTGAGCCGCTTGGTAAGGCGCTTGATCTTGGTTTCCGAACCGGTGGCGTCGATTTCGCCGTGCACCTTTTCGATGGCTTCATCGAGGTCCACCTGGCGCAGCAGCTTGCGGATCGCCGCGGCGCCCATCTCGGCCTCGAAGGTGGGGCCGTACATCTCCAGCGCCTCGCGCTTGAGTTCCTCGGTCAGGAGCTGGCCCTGTTCCAGGTCGGTGTCGCCGGGGTCGGTCACGACGAATGCCTCGAAATACAGCACCCGCTCGATCTCGTGCATGGTCATGTCGAGCATCAGCCCGATGCGCGAGGGCAGCGACTTCAAAAACCAGATATGCGCGACCGGCGTGGCCAGGTCGATGTGGCCCATGCGCTCGCGGCGCACCCGGGCTTCGCGCACTTCCACGCCGCACTTCTCGCAGATCACGCCGCGGTGCTTGAGGCGCTTGTACTTGCCGCATATGCACTCGAAGTCCTTCAGGGGGCCGAAGATGCGGGCGCAGAAAAGGCCGTCGCGCTCGGGCTTGAAGGTCCGGTAGTTGATGGTTTCGGGCTTGCGTACTTCGCCCCACGACCACGACTTGATCATCTCGGGGGACGCGAGTCCGATGGTGATGGAATCGAAGTCTTCGAATCCGGGGGCGGCCTGGGCCATGCGAGTGATTTCTCTCATGCATCGCTCCTTCGTGTGTCTGTATTGATAAACATCAGTTGCGGGTGAGCTCCACGTTGATGCCGAGCGCTCGGATCTCCTTCACCAGGACGTTGAAGGATTCCGGCATGCCGGCCTCCACCCGGTGGCGTCCATCCACGATGCTCTTGAACATCCGGCTGCGGCCGGACTGGTCGTCGGACTTGACGGTGAGCATCTCCTGCAGCGTGTGCGCCGCGCCGTAGGCTTCCAGCGCCCACACCTCCATTTCGCCGAAACGCTGTCCGCCGAACTGGGCCTTGCCGCCCAGCGGCTGCTGGGTCACGAGGCTATACGGGCCGGTGGAGCGGGCATGCATCTTGTCGTCCACCAGGTGGTTGAGCTTGAGCATGTACATGTAGCCGACCGTCACCTCGCGGTCGAAGGCCTGCCCCGTGCGCCCGTCATACAGAGTGGTCTGCCCCGACTCCGGCAGTTCCGCCAGCTTGAGCATGTCCTTGATCTCGGCCTCGGTGGCGCCGTCGAACACCGGCGTGGCCATGGTCACGCCGTTGGCCAGGTTGTTGGCCAGGTCGGCAAGATCGTCGTCTTCGAGCGACTCGACGCTCTGGCCGCTGCCCGTGCCGGAATAGTCGTAGATCTTCTCCAGCGTTTCGCGCAGGGTGCCCTTCCTGCCGTCCTGCGAGATCAGCTCGCCGAGCTGCAGGCCCAGGGCCTTGGCCGCCCAGCCGAGATGGCACTCGAGAATCTGTCCCGTGTTCATGCGCGACGGCACGCCCAGGGGATTGAGCACCATGTCCACCGGGGTGCCGTCGTCCAGGTACGGCATGTCCTCCACCGGCACGATCGTGGAGATCACGCCCTTGTTGCCGTGGCGTCCGGCCACCTTGTCGCCGGGCTGCACCCGGCGCTTGACGGCCATGTACACCTTGACCATCTTGCGCACGCCGGCGGCCAGTTCGTCGCCGGCCGTGATCTTGCGGGCCTTCTCGGTGAAACGGCTATCCATCTCCTCGCGGATCTGCTGCAGCCGCTCGCGGGCGCGTTCGAGGTTCTCGTTGAGCTTGCGGGCGCGCATGCTGATCTCGAACCACTGATCGCGCGGCAGGGTCTCAAGCTTCCTGGGCGTGACCTTGCCGGGCTTGAAGCCTTCCGGTCCGCCGTCTGCCATCTTGCCCTCGATCAGTTCGCGCACGCGCTGGAACAGGTCTTCCTCGATGATCCGGCGCTGGTCGTCCAGGTCCTTCTTGACGCCGGCCAGCTCCTGGTCCTCGTTGGCCAGCGCGCGCTTGTCCTTCTCCACGCCCTCGCGGGTGAACACGCGCACGTCGATCACCGTGCCGTCCATGCCGGCCGGGACCCTGAGCGACGTGTCCTTGATGTCGGAAGCCTTCTCGCCGAAGATCGCGCGCAGCAGTTTCTCCTCGGGCGTGAACTGGGTCTCGCCCTTGGGGGTGACCTTGCCGACCAGGATGTCGCCGGCCTTCACTTCCGCACCGATGAAGGCGATGCCGGACTCGTCCAGCTTGGCCAGCGCCGCCTCGCCCACGTTGGGGATGTCGGCGGTGATCTCCTCGGCGCCGAGCTTGGTGTCGCGCGCCATGCAGGTCAGTTCCTCGATGTGGATGCTGGTGAAGCGGTCCTCGTGCACCAGGCGCTCGGAAATGAGGATGGAGTCCTCGAAGTTGTAGCCGTTCCAGGGCATGAAGGCCACCAGCAGGTTCTGGCCCAGGGCCAGCTCGCCCAGGCTGGTGGCGGCGCCGTCCGCCAGCACGTCGCCGGCCTCGACCCGGTCGCCCTTGCGCACCTGCGGGCGCTGGTTCATGCAGGTGTTCTGATTGGTGCGCTGGTATTTCACCAGGTTGTAGATGTCCACGCCCGGCTCGTCGGCCCCGGCGTCCTCCTGCTCCACGCGCACGACGATGCGCGAGGAATCCAGGTAGTCCACGACGCCGGAACGGCGCGCCACGGTGCAGGACCCTGAATCGATCGCCACCGCCCGCTCCATGCCGGTGCCGACCAGCGGCGGTTCGGCCCGAAGCGTGGGCACGGCCTGGCGTTGCATGTTCGAGCCCATCAGCGCGCGGTTGGCGTCGCCGTGCTCGAGGAAGGGAATCAGCGCGGCGGCCACCGACACCGTCTGGCGCGGCGAGACGTCCATGTACTGGATGCGCTCGCGCGGCATCAGCGTGGATTCGTTGCGGTAGCGCACCCGCACCAGCGGCTGCGTGAACCCGCCCTCGCCTGTGAGCCTGGCGTTGGCCTGGGCGATCACGTACTGGCCTTCCTCGATGGCCGACAGGTAGTCGATGGTGTTCGTGACCTTGCCGTCGGTGACGCGCCGGTACGGCGTTTCCAGGATGCCGTATTCGTTCGTGCGCGCATAGACCGCCAGCGAATTGATCAGGCCGATGTTCGGACCTTCCGGGGTCTCGATCGGGCACACCCGGCCGTAGTGGGTGGGATGCACGTCGCGCACCTCGAAGCCGGCCCGCTCGCGGGTCAGGCCGCCGGCGCCCAGCGCCGAGACCCGCCGCTTGTGGGTGGTTTCGGCCAGCGGGTTGTTCTGGTCCATGAACTGCGAAAGCTGGTTCGAACCGAAGAACTCCTTGATGGCCGCCGATACCGGCTTGGCGTTGATCATCTCCTGCGGCATCAGGCCGTCGCTCTCGGCCATGGACAGGCGCTCCTTGACCGCCCGCTCGACCCGCGCCAGACCCTGGCGCAGGGCGTTCTCGGCCATTTCGCCCACGCAGCGCACGCGGCGGTTGCCGAGGTGATCGATGTCGTCGACGTTGTCCTTGCCGTTGCGGATGCTCAGCAGCACGCGCAACACCTCCACGATGTCTTCCGGACTCAGGATCGAACTGCCGGTGGTCTCCTCGCGGCCCACGCGGCGGTTGAACTTCATCCGGCCGACGCGCGAGAGGTCGTAGCGGTCCGGGCTGAAGAACAGGTTGTGGAACAGGTTCTTGGCCGCTTCCTGGGTGGGAGGCTCGCCGGGCCGCATCATCTTGTAGATCTCGACCAAGGCCATGTCGCGGTTGCGGGTCTCGTCCACCCGCAGCGTGGAGGATATGTACGGACCGTGCTCCAGCTCATTGACGTAAATGGTCTCGATCTTGCCGATGCCGTGGGCGATCAGGCTGCGCAGGATCTCGTGGGTGATCTCGTCGTTGGCCTGGGCCAGCACTTCGCCGGTCTCGGTATCCACCACG
Organism: Gammaproteobacteria bacterium; assembly: GCA_009838035.1. Lineage (NCBI taxonomy): Bacteria > Pseudomonadati > Pseudomonadota > Gammaproteobacteria > Gammaproteobacteria bacterium. Next base: position 114,640 of record VXSK01000017.1, on the reverse strand, counting down.
TCGCAGGCCAGGGTTTCCCCGATCAGCGGGTGGGCGTCGTCCTCGTCCTCGGCGCCGGTGGCGGCATCGCCGTTTTCGTCGTACCTGGGCAGATTCGGCAGCTCCAGCCATTTCAGCCGCGATTTCTCCAGCATCCGCACGTGGCGCTGGGTGATGCGGCGGTCCATGGGTGCGATCTGTTCGCCGCCCACGACGATGTCGAAGCGCGCGGTCAGGCCCCGAAGGCGCGCCGCCTCCAGGCGCATCTTCACCTTGCCCTTCTTGTCGATGCGGTACTCGTCGCGCTCGAAGAACAGGCCGAGTATTTCTTCGGTGGAGAATTCCATGGCCCGGAGCAGCACCGTGGCCGGGATCTTCTTCTTGCGGTCGATGCGGGTAAAGACGCAGTCCTTGGCGTCGAACTCGAAGTCCAGCCAGGAGCCGCGGTAGGGAATCACGCGGGCGTTGTGCAGCAGCTTGCCGGACGAATGGGTCTTGCCGCGGTCGTGGTCGAAGAACACGCCCGGGGAACGGTGCAACTGGGAAACGATGACCCGGTCGGTGCCGTTGATGATGAAGCTGCAGTGCCCGGTCATCAGCGGAATCTCGCCCAGATAGACCTGCTGCTCGCGGATCTCCTTGACAGCGCGGGTGGCGCCGCGGTCGAAGATGACCAGGCGCACCATCAGGTTGAAGGGGGCGGCGTAGGTGGCGCCGCGCAGCCGGCACTCCTCCTCGTCGAAGGGCGGTTCGCCGAGGCTGTAGCTCACGTACTGCAGTTCGACGTTGCCCGTGTAGCTCTCGATCGGAAATATCTGCGAGAAAACGGAATGCAGGCCCACGTTCTCGCGCTCGGGCGGGGGGGTGTCCTCCTGCAGGAACTGCGCGTAACTGTCGCGCTGCATCGCCAGCAGGTACGGCACCTCCAGCACGGTGGAGCTCTTCCCGAAGCTCTTGCGGATACGTTTCTTTTCGGTATAGCTATAGGTCATACGTGGTTAATCCTTAGATTGGCGGGCGCGAAAGTCGTACATAGCGGCGGGAGGGCGGGACGCCCTCGCTCCAGTGGGCCGGCGAATGCCCAACTACTTGACTTCTACCGTGGCGCCGGCTTCTTCGAGCGTGGTCTTGAATTTCTCGGCGTCTTCTTTCGACACGCCTTCGGATACGGGAGCGGGAGCGCTCTCGACCAGGTCCTTGGCCTCCTTGAGACCGAGGGTGGTCAGCGAACGCAGGGCCTTGATGACCTTGACCTTGGACTCGCCGAAGCCTTGCAGCACGACCGTGAATTCGGTCTGCTCCTCCTCGGCGGCGGCCTCCTCGGCCGGGCCCGCGGCGGGACCGGCAACGACGGCCGCGGCCGCGCTGACGCCCCACTCTTCCTCGAGTTCCTTGATCAGTTCTACCAGTTCAAGCACCGGCATCTTGCCCAGTGCTTCGCGGATTTCTGCTCTTCCTGCGGTCATGGCTTGCTCCTTGGGGGAATGAATCGATAGTGGATATGCAAAAGCCGGCTCATTCGGCTTCCGCTTGTTCCTGCCGCGCGGCCAGCAGCCGCGCCAGGCGCGCCTGCGGCTCGGCGATGGTGGCGACCAGTTTCTGCATCGGCGCCTTGAGCGCGCCCAGAAACTTCGCGCGCGCCTCGTCCAGCGTCGGCAAAGTGGCGATCCGGTCGGTTTGATCGCCGGAATACAGCACGCCGTCGAGCACGAAGCCGCGCGGTTGAAGCGCCTCGTGCTGTTTGGCGAAGTCCTTGAAAAGTCTGGCGATCGAACCGGGGTCGTCATCCGAGAACGCCAGCAGCGTGGGGCCGTTCAGCGCCTCGGTGAGGCTCTCGCAGGGCGTGTCCTTTACCGCGCGCCGCGACAGCGTGTTCTTGACCACGCGCAACGTCACGCCGGCGCCGCGCGCCCGGCGCCTCAGGTCGGTCATTTCCTTGACGTTCAGGCCACGGTAGTCGGCCGCCGCCGAAACCACCGCGCCCTCGGCGGCGGAACGCAGGTCTTCGACCAGCTCTTTCTTCTGTTGAAGGTTAAGAGGCATGACTTCGCTTTCCGTGATCGCTATTGCAGCTTTATGCTCGACTGGTCGATGCGCACGCCCGGTCCCATCGTGGAGGACAGGGTGATGCGCTGCATGTAAACGCCCTTGGCCGCGGGCGGCTTGGCCTTTACCAGTTCGTTCAAAAGCGCCGTAAGGTTTTCGAGGATGGCTTCCTGGCTGAAATTCTTCTTGCCGATCGAGCAGTGGATGATCCCGGACTTGTCGGTGCGGTAGCGCACCTGGCCGGCCTTGGCGTTGCGGACCGCCTCGCCCACATTGGGCGTCACGGTGCCGGACTTGGGGTTGGGCATCAGCCCGCGCGGGCCCAGCACCTTGCCGAGCGCACCCACGACCCGCATGGCGCTGGGCGCGGCGATATACACGTCGTGTTCGATCTTGCCGCCCTTGATTTCGTCGGCCAGGTCGCTGAGGCCCACGGCGTCGGCGCCCGCTTCCACGGCGGCCTCGGCGGCTTCGCCATCGGCGAACACGGCCACCCGGATTTCCTTGCCCAGTCCGTGCGGCAGCACGGTGGAACCGCGCACGATCTGGTCGGCCTTGCGCGGATCGACGTTGAGGTTCACGGCCACGTCCACCGATTCGCCGAACTTCGCCGGCACGCTCTCTCGCACGACGCGGATGGCCTCGTCGATGGGCAGCGGGTCCCGGCGTCCCGACGTCTCGCGCATGGCCTTCTGTCTCTTGCTCAAGCGGCCCATGGCTAAACCTCCCCTCCGGCCACGGTCAGCCCCATGCTGCGCGCGGTGCCGGCGATGGTGCGCACGGCGGCGTCCATGTCGGCGGCGGTGAGGTCCGGATCCTTGGTGCGCACGATTTCCTCGAGCTGGGCGCGGGTCACCTCGCCCACCTTTTCCAGGTTGGGCACGCCGCTGCCCTTGTCCACGCCGGCGGCGCGGCGCAGGAGCACGGCGGCCGGCGGGGTCTTGGTGATGAAGGTGAAGCTGCGGTCGTTGTAGATCGTGACCACGACGGGCGTGGTCATGCCGGGCTCCTGGTTGGCGGTCTGGGCGTTGAAGGCCTTGCAGAACTCCATCAGGTTCACGCCGTGCTGGCCCAGCGCCGGGCCGACCGGCGGACTGGGGCTGGCCTGCCCGGCCCCGACCTGCATCTTGACCACTGTCATTACGTTCTTCGCCATAACCTACCGCCCTCCCTATGCCTTGCGCACCTGACCGAAACTGAGATCGACCGGCGTGGAGCGGCCGAGTATCTGCACCGCCACCCGAAGCCGGTTCTTTTCGTAGTTGACCTGCTCGACCACGCCGTTGAAGTCGTTGAACGGCCCATCGACGACCCGCACCACTTCGCCGGGTTCGTACAACACCTTGGGACGCGGCTTCTCGGAGCCTTCCTCGACCTGCTGCAGGATGCGGTCGGCCTCCTCGTCGGTGATCGGCTCGGGATGCTCGCTGGTGCCTCCCACGAAGCCGAGCACCCGCGGAACGCTGTTGACCAGGTACCAGGAGCTCTCGTCAAGGTCCATTTCCACCAGCACGTAGCCCGGGAAGAACCGTCGCGAGGACCGGCGCTTCTGACCGTCGCGCATTTCCACGACTTCCTCGGTGGGCACCATCACGCGGCCGAACTTGTCCTGCATGTTTTCGCGCTCGATGCGCTCCTGGAGGGCGGCCTTCACCTTCTCCTCGTAGTTGGAGTACGACTGGACGATGTACCAGTGCATGGCGCCCTATCCCTCTCTCAGCCGCCGGTCAGCTGGCGGGTGATGGCGGCCAGGCCCATGTCCAGCAGCCAGAAGAACACGCACAGAATCAGCACGATGACCAGCACGGTGGCGGTGGTCTGCATGGTTTCCTGGCGGTTGGGCCAGACCACCTTGCGCAGTTCGGCGCGCGCGCTCTGGACGAACTGCCAGGCGTTCTGGCCGCGGGAGGTCCTGAGCAGGACCACGGCGGCCAGCGCCAGGCTCACCAGCACGCCGGCCAAACGCACGAAGACCGGCAGTTCCTCGAAGGCGTAGTAGGCGTAGACCCCGGCCACCAGCAACAGCGCGGCGATCAGCGTCCACGCCATGTCGGAGGATCTGCCGGTCTTGATGGGGTTGTTGTCTTTCATCGCCTGTCATGCGTTGGTTTGCTGGCAGGCCAGGAGGGACTCGAACCCCCAACCTGCGGTTTTGGAGACCGCTGCTCTGCCAAATTGAGCTACTGGCCTGTTGTGTTTCAATGTTTTCGAAGCGCCGCCTATTCAACCACGCTCGCGACCACGCCGGCGCCGACGGTGCGGCCGCCTTCGCGAATCGCAAAGCGCAGACCGTCCTCCATCGCGATCGGCGCAATCAGGTCCACCTCCATGCGCACGTTGTCGCCCGGCATCACCATCTCCATGTCCTGGGGCAACTTCACCGCACCCGTCACGTCCGTGGTCCGAAAATAAAACTGCGGGCGATACCCCTTGAAAAACGGCGTGTGTCGGCCGCCCTCCTCCTTGGTCAAGACATACACCTCGGCGTTGAACCGGGTGTGCGGCGTGATCGAACCGGGACGCGACAACACCTGGCCTCTTTCGACCTCGGTGCGCTTCACGCCACGAAGCAATACGCCCACGTTGTCGCCCGCCTGTCCCTCGTCCAAAAGCTTGCGGAACATCTCGACTCCGGTGCAGGTGGTCTTCGAGGTGTCCTTGATCCCCACGATCTCGACCTCCTCGCCCACCTTGACCACGCCGCGCTCCACTCTCCCGGTCACCACGGTGCCCCGCCCGGCAATCGAGAACACGTCCTCGATCGGCATCAAAAAGGCACCGTCAATGGCCCGCTCGGGCTCGGGGATATAGCTGTCCATGGCCTCGACCAAGGCACGCACGCTGCCGACGCCGCGGTCGCCCTCCTGGCCCTCCAGCGCCTGCAACGCGCTGCCCACGATCACCGGCGTGTCGTCGCCCGGAAAGTCATACTGCGAAAGCAAATCCCTGACTTCCAGCTCGACCAGCTCCAGCAGCTCCTCGTCGTCAACCATGTCGGACTTGTTCAGATACACGACGATATAGGGAACGCCCACCTGGCGGGCCAGCAAGATATGCTCGCGCGTCTGCGGCATCGGACCGTCCGCCGCGCTCACCACCAGCACCGCACCGTCCATCTGCGCCGCGCCCGTGATCATGTTCTTCACATAGTCCGCATGACCCGGACAGTCCACGTGCGCATAGTGACGATTGTCGCTCTCATACTCCACGTGCGCCGTCGCAATCGTGATCCCGCGCTCGCGCTCCTCCGGCGCATTGTCAATCTCGTCAAACGCCTTGACCTCACCACCGTGACTCGCCGCCATGATCTTCGTCAACGCCGCCGTCAACGTCGTCTTCCCATGATCCACGTGACCAATCGTCCCCACGTTCACGTGCGGCTTGGTACGCTCAAATTTCGCCTTGGCCATGACTTCTCCTTTCCGGATCGCGCGCGCCCGCGCGTAGCGTGTTGATCAGGTTGCAAAAAAAGCCCACAACCGGACTTGAACCGGTGACCTCTTCCTTACCAAGGAAGTGCTCTACCGACTGAGCTATGTGGGCGACGTATACCCCCTTCCGATTGGAGCGGACGATGGGAATTGAACCCACATCATCAGCTTGGAAGGCTGAGGTTCTACCATTGAACTACGCCCGCAATGCTCCGCAAGCCCTGTTGTGTCCATTCCCGGCCGGGTACTCAAGAGATCCAGGGGAGCCACCACCTCGCAAATGGAGGGGGTAGGATTCGAACCTACGAAGGCTGAGCCAGCAGATTTACAGTCTGCCCCCGTTGACCGCTTGGGTACCCCTCCGTGGACGTAACGGCCCATCATCTCACAACAGTTTTATCGAGTCAACCCACGCATAGTCCGGACCACGCCGAAAGGCGGGGCTGGAATCCGCCGGGCGGCGATTGTCGAATTTTCACCGTGGATATGGTGGAAAATAAGGCCCCATGCGACGCATAACCCTTCCGCTGCTGATCGCGATGATCACTGCCGGACTCATCGCCCTGCTGGTAATCACGCGCCCCAGCATGGCGCCGGTGGAGCAGGCGGAAATCCGGTGGCCGGTGCGGGTCGCCGTCGCCCGCTTCCAGGACCTGCGCCCGGTGCTCGAACTCTACGGCGAAATCGTCGCCGGACGCGAGAGCGAACTCCGGGCCCTCACGCCGGGGCCGATCGCTGTGGTCGGGGAGAACTTCCGGGAAGGCGCCCGGGTGGAAGAGGGCGAACTGCTGGTGCGCGTCGATCCGTTCGACTACGAGATCGCGCTGGCGGAGCAGAGCGCCGCCGCGGCCGAGGCCGAAGCGCAGTTGCGCCTGAAGGAGCAGGACATGGAGCGCATCCAGGCGCTCTACGCCGAGGGCAACGTCTCGGCCCAGCAGCGGGACACCGCGGAGCTGGAACTGGAAATGGCGCGCGCCGGCCTGGAGCGCAGCAGGGCGGCCGCCCGGCGGGCCGAGCGGGACTTGCGCGACACCCGGCTGGTCGCGCCCTATGACGGCGTGCTGGTGGACGTGAACGCCAACCTGGGCAAACAGCTGTCCACTTCGGACCGCGTGGCGCGCATCGTCGATCCGGCTTCGCTGGAGGTGGGATTCCCGCTTTCCAACGAGCAGTACGGGCGGCTGATGTCCGAGGGCAGCCTGATGGGCCGGGCGGCGCGGATCTTCTGGAAGGTCGGCGAAGTCGAACTGGAATTCGGCGCGCGCATCGAACGGCTGGGCGGCGAGATCGCCGCGGCCAGCGGCGGCGTGCGGGTTTTCGCGGAATTGCTCGACACCTCGATCGACACCCCGCTTCGGCCCGGCGCCTTCGTGCGCATCGAACTCGACGACCGGCTCTATCCCGCGGTCGCGGCGATACCGGAGACCGCGCTGTACGGCGAGGACCGGGTTTTCGTGGTCGAGAACGGCCTGCTGAAGTCCCGGCGCGTCGAACTGCACGGCTACGACGGCGAATTGATGCTGCTGGGCAAGGCGCCGGAGAACGCACTCGCCGACGGCGAGCAGGTCGTGATCACGCAGCTCCGCGAAGCCGGCGAGAACGCCCGCGCGGTCGTCGTCGAGTAATCGGGCCGAGCCGGCATGGCCGCCAACCGCATGCTCGTTTTCTTCGCCCGCCACAAAGTGGCCGGCAACTTGCTGATGGCGCTGATGATCCTGTTCGGGCTGCTTGGCCTGACCCAGCTCAACCGCCAGCTCATGCCCGATTTCACGCTGGAACAGATCCAGATCGACATCACCTGGCCCGGCGCCAGCACCCAGGACATCGAGTCGAACGTTATCGAGCCCATGGAACGCGAGTTCATGCTTCTGGACAACCTGGACCGGGTCTACGCCACCTCCTTCGAGGGACGCGCCGTGGTCCAGCTGGATTTCGATTACGGCAGCAACATGGCCAAGGCCCTCACCGACGTGCAGTCGTCGGTGGCGCGGGTGGCGACCTTCCCGCAGGAAATGGAACGGCCCATAGTCCGGCTGCTGACGCCCACCGAGGTCATCTGCAATATCGAGATTTCCGGCCCGTTCACGGAGAGCGCGCTGAAGGCGTACGCCTGGGAAATCCGCAACGCCCTGCTGCAGCGGGGCGTCAGTTCGATCCGCATGAGCGGCCTGCGCAAGAGCGAACTCAGGGTGGAAGTGCCCGCGGAGACCCTGCGGCGGCTTGACCTGACGCTGGACGAAATTGCCCAGCGCATCGCGCGCTCCAGCCTCGACCTGCCCGGCGGGACGCTGGATACCGACCGCATCTCGCGCCAGATCCGCAGCGAGCGGCGGGCCCGCACGGCAGGCGAACTCGGCGAACTGGAGGTCCTTTCCAACGAGTCCGGCGAACGGCTTCAACTGAAGGATATCGCGCGGATCCACGAAACCGCGGCCGACGGCGAAGTGGAGCGGCGGGTCGGAGAGCATGCCTCGATCAACATGAACGTCAGGCGCAGCCGCGGCGTGGATTCGATGCTGGCGCAGCAGGGGGTGGAGTCGTACCTGGACGAATTCCGCGCCACCGCTCCCGCCAGCCTCAAGGTGGAACTGTTCGACGTCTTCGCCGACCAGGTGACCCAGCGCGTGAACATGCTGCTGGTCAACGGCGCCGGCGGGCTGCTGCTGGTGCTGGCGGTGCTCTACGTGTTCCTGGGCGGCCGGCCGGCGTTCTGGGTCGCCATCGGCATCCCGATCTCCTTCCTCGCGGCGATGGCCGGCATGGCGGCCATCGGTCTGAGCCTCAACATGATCAGCATGTTCGCGCTGATCATGGGCATCGGCATCATCGTGGACGACGCGATCGTCGTGTCCGAACACGCCGGCACCCTCTACAACTCCGGCGTGCCCGGAGGCAAGGCGGCCGAGCGGGCGGCGCGCGTCATGTTCCCGCCGGTCCTGGCCGCATCGCTCACCACGCTGGCGGCATTCCTGCCGATACTGCTGGTCCAGGAGGAAGTCGGCAGCGTCGTCAAGGAACTGCCGCTCACGCTGGGCTTCGTGATTGCGGCCAGCCTGGTGGAGTGCTTCCTGGTCCTGCCCATGCACCTGCGCACCGCCTTGACCAAGCAGGGCAAGCCGGCGCCCTGGCGCATCCGCTTCGACGAGGGCTTCGCACGTTTCCGCCAGGGCGCGTTCACGCGAATGCTTCAGACTGCCCTGCGGCAACGCTACGCCAGCGTCACTACTGCCGTGTGCCTGTTCCTTCTGTCGATCACCATGATGGCCACCGGAAGACTGGGTTTCGACTTCTTCCCGGCGCCGGAGTCCGACCTGGTGTTCGCCAATTTCTCCTTCACCCCCGGCGCTCCGCGGCGGGAGTCCGAAATCATGGTGGCCGAACTCGGCAGATCCTCGCGCGCCGCCGAGCGCAGCCTCGGCTATGCGCCCGGCGAATTGATCTACTTCGGCGTGGGCTCGGTGGCCACGCGCGACCCCGGCGTGGGCAACGCGCCGCTGGAGGTCAGCGCCGACCACCTGGGCGTCTACACGATCGAACTGGCGCCCGGCGATACGCGCGAGGTGCGCAACGAGGCGTTCATCGAGGCATGGAAGCGCGAGATCACGCGTTCTCCGGGAGTCGAGAAACTGATTTTCTTTTCCCGGCAGGTGGCGGGGCCGCCGGGCAATGACGTGGAACTGAGCCTTTCCGGCGCCAGCCTGGAGGACATGAAGGCGGCCGCCGTCTATGCGGCCGGATGGCTGTCGGCGGTGCCGGGCGTGGACTCCGTGGACGACGACCTGCCGCGCGGCAAGCAGGAAGTCCTGCTGGAGATCACGCCGGCCGGAGAAGCCATGGGATTCAGCGCGGCCGAGGTCGCGCGCCAGGTGCGCAACGCCTACGAAGGGGCGCTGGCCGACCGGGTCCCGCGCGACGAGGAAGAATTGCGGGTGCTGGTGAAGCTGCCGGAAGCGGGACCGGGCGAGGCCGGCCTGCGCAGTCTCTACCTCAGGTCCCGCTCGGGCGTGGAGGCGCCGCTGACCGAAGTCGTCGATCTGCGCCAGCGGGTGGGCTTCTCCCAGATCCGGCGCACCGACGGCGTGCGCCAGGTCACGGTGTCGGCCGACATCAATCCCACCATGACGACCAGCGGGCAGGTGATTCGCGCCATGCAGGAACAGGGCGTCATGCGCACGATACGGGAACAATACGGCGTCGCGATCAATTTCCTCGGGCGCGCCGAGCAGCAGCAGATGGCGCTGGAGGACTTCCAGATGGCGGCGATGGTGGCCCTGGGCAGCATCTACATCGTGCTGGCCTGGGTGTTCGCCCGCTATGCAATGCCGCTGGTCGTGATGAGCGTGATCCCCTTCGGCCTGGTGGGGGCGATCCTGGGCCACCTGGCGTTCGGCTTCAACCTGAGCATGTTCAGCCTGGTCGCGCTGCTGGGGCTGGCCGGCGTGCTGGTGAACGACTCGATCATCCTGGTTTCGGCGGTGCAGCGCCATCGCGACGAAGGCGAACCGCTGATGGATGCGCTGCTGCACGGCGCGCAGGAGCGCTTGCGGCCGGTGCTGATGACCAGCATGACGACGATCGTGGGCGTTACGCCCATCCTGTTCGAAGGCAGCCTTCAGGCGCAGCTTGTGCAGCCGCTGGCGATCACGCTGGTGTTCGGTCTGGCGCTGGCGCCGCCGCTGGTGCTGGTTTACGTGCCCTGCGTCATGGCGATCGGCGGTGACCTGAGTCGGTGGTCCCGCGTCCGCCGCGCGCGCCGGCAACCGGACGCGCGTCCCGCTTCCTTGACGGGCTAGTTCGCGCTTCGATCCCGCCGTTCAATCACCCCTCCCTTCCGGGAGTGTTGGGGCATTATGATTAGCATGTAGTTGGAAAGCCTTAGTACGAAATGATGGTGTGGCGTAACGAGGAAATAGTGAGAGATGAAAGCTGATACCGGAGTGATGATCGAGGAGATGCGCGACGTTGTCGCGAGGTGGGTAGCGAAGCGGCTGGCGCCGCGGGCCGCGCAGATCGATTCCGAAAATGAATTTCCGCGCGATCTGTGGCCGGGACTGGGCGAGCTGGGGGTCCTGGGCATTACGGCGGAAGAGGAATACGGCGGCGCCGGGCTCGGCTATCTGGCCCACAGCGTGGTCATGGAGGAGATATCCCGCGGTTCGGGCTCGGTGGGGCTGTCCTACGGCGCGCATTCGAACCTCTGCGTCAATCAGCTCAGCCTGCACGGCACCCGCGCGCAGAAAGCGAAATACCTTCCGAAGCTGATTTCCGGAGAGCACGTGGGGGCGCTGGCCATGTCCGAGGCGGGCGCGGGCTCCGACGTGGTGTCGATGAAGCTGCGGGCCGAAAGGAAGTCGGACCATTTTCTCCTCAACGGCAACAAGATGTGGATAACGAACGGCCCGGTGGCCGACACCCTGATCGTCTATGCCAGGACGGATCCCGAAGCGGGCTCGCACGGTATATCCGCATTCATTGTCGAGAGGGGCTTTACGGGGTTCTCGACCGCGCAGAAGCTGGACAAGCTCGGCATGCGCGGCTCCGACACCTGCGAGCTCGTGTTCGAAGACTGCGTCGTGCCCGGGGAAAACCTTCTCGGTGAAATCAACCAGGGCGTGGGGATCCTGATGTCGGGCCTGGACTACGAACGCGCGATCCTGGCCGCCGGGTCCGTGGGCATCATGCAGGCCTGCCTGGACGTGGCGGTGCCTTATACCCGCGAACGCAGGCAATTCGGCGAGCCCATAGGTTCGTTTCAGCTCGTGCAGGGCAAGCTCGCGGACATGTACGCGGCGACCGGCGCCTGCCGCGCCTATGCGTACGAAATCGCCAGGGCCTGCGATCGCGGCGACGCGGCGCGCAAGGACGCGGCGGCCTGCATTCTGTTCGTTTCCGAGCGGGCCACGCGCGTCGCGCTGGACGCGATCCAGCTATTGGGCGGCAACGGCTACGTCAATGAGTATCCGACCGGGCGCCTGCTGCGCGACGCCAAACTCTACGAAATCGGCGCCGGCACCTCCGAAATCCGCCGCATGCTCATCGGCCGCGAACTCTTCGAAGCCGACAGCTAAAGCTCTTACGCGCCGACAGCTCTCAACGGCTGCGCCGTGGGTCGAGGTTCGACCAAAGGCACCGGATCCAGCACCCAGGCCTGCGACTCGCGCCGCGCCGGCGACGGAATCGCATAAACCACGTTGCGTTTCGCCCGCATGCGCTTGAGCTCGTCGGCGTCGATACGCCAGCCCATGTCGTCCCACTGCTGCAGCCGCTCCCGGTAAAGCCAGATCACCTTGTCGGCCGGCATCAGCAACTCGCGGGTGCTGCGCTCGGCCGGCGTGCACACCGGGTCGAGCTTCTCGATCACGGTGCGGTCCTGCTCGGCGATCGCGAAGTTGCGCTTGTCCATGTTGTCGTCGGCGATCTTCAGGAACCACTTGTTCTTCGGGATCATGCAGTTGCGCATGGACACCAGGAAGGTGTGCAGGTAGTGCTCGTCCACCGGGGTCTCCCAGACGTACTGGTGGAACCACTTGGTGGGCGTGAGGTGGATGTAGGTGTAAAGGCCGTTCGGTCCATGGTGGCCCGAGCCTGCGTCCAGCGGACCGTCGTAGTTGCGGATCCTCTTCATCAGCCAGTTCTTGAGCGGCGGCGACTGGAAGGTGTGCATGAACTCGAATCCATGATCATGGTGATCGATCCGCAACTCGTTGACCTTGTACTCCGCACGCTCGCCGGAGTAGCCGTGGGTGGGATGCACGAATTCGTTGTGGGCCGGGTCCAGGCCGTTCTCCACGGCGCGCTCGTAGTTCGCGTTCCAGTGGTAGTCCATCGTGTTGGCCCGCCAGCCGTCCTTGTCCCACTCGGGAATCGGCATGATGGGCGGGCGTTCCTCTTTCGGGAGGTCGCCCAGGAACACGAAGATCAGGCCGTAGCGTTCCTCGGTGGGATAGCCGTCCACCTGGCCACGCGGCGGCACCTTCTTGCGACCCTTGGGACCGAGCGAGGGGATGCTAACGCAGCGTCCGCTGCCGTCGTACTGCCAGCCGTGATACGGGCACTGCACGCAGTCGCCCATTACCTTGCCGCCGGACAGCGCCGCCCCGCGGTGGATACAGGTGTCGCTCAGGCAGTGGGCTTTGCCCTTGGAGTCGCGGAACAGCACGAACTCGTGGCTGAGCATGCGAACGCGAATCGGCTTCTCGGCAGTGAGCTTCTCGGAACGCTCAGCGGCGTACCAGAAATTGATATACATGATCTGCCTCCTTGAAGAAGGTCGGGTATCTGATTGTAGCGCAGCCCGCGCAAGGTGAAATTCGCCCGATTTGCGGATTTCGGATTCACCGGGCCATTGCTGCCAATGGCCTCGCATACCGCCATGTAAATTCCAGTATCAGCAGTGTCATATCTTCTCGAAGATCACAACGACGCGAAAACGGTGATTCGTGCTCTTGACCATCCCGATCAGGCCGACAATGCGCCATTGGTCTTTCCGATACATCGGCAGCACCTGGTCAAGCCACACGACATGCGTTCCCGGCGATGCCTTCCGCCCGAGCGCGCGCATCACCAGATTGCGCTTCACCATCGTGGGCTGATAGTGGTCCGCATCCTCTATGGAGTAGGGTGGATCGGCGAGAATCAGATCGTACTTGTCAACGGGAACGCCCGCCAGCTTTTGAGCGTCGTCAAGATAGGTCGGGTCGAGTTCCGGATTCAGATCCACGGTATCGCCCGGGAGAACGGATAGATCCACCCGCCCCGAGAACAGGTGAAGAACCTTGTGCTTTTCCGGGAAAAGGGCCTTGATCCGCCTCAGATACCCGGCGGGATAACCGCCGTAATAGCCACTGCGAACCTGGTAGTTGTTGCCCATGATCCACATACCAAGCAAGCGCCCGTCTTCCCCTATATACAGACTTTGGGGAAAGGGCAACGCCGCGTAATGGTTGATGCGATCTTGGACCGTTAGCGTCAGGTCCTCATCGCGGGAAGGCGGGGTCTGCACAGGCCGTGCTCAGAAGTGGCCGGCCAGCAGCAGGACCAGTTGCCGGATCGATCGGGTAACGGGAATGATGACGGTCTCGAAAATGCTCCAGTTCCTGCCCATCTGGGCGCCCAGCCATGGAAGGACGAACAACAGCAGCAACAGAATCGCGAAGCCGTGCCGCTCCAGGCGCGCCAGGGGCGCGGCCAGCGAGTTCGGCAGCAGGCCCACGGCCACCCGGCCGCCGTCGAGCGGCGGCAGGGGCAGCATGTTGAAGACGGCCAGCAGGACGTTGAAGTAGATGGCCATCTGCAGCACGTCCACCAGCCAGGCGTCGAGGGCGGAGGACAGCGGCCCGCCGGCGGCGTGCAGCAGCAGGGCCGCGACCCAGGCCTGCAGCAGGTTGCACGCGGGGCCCGCCGCGGCGACCTTGACCATGTCGATGCGCGGATTGCGCAGGCGGTGGAAGGCCACCGGGACCGGCTTGGCGTAGCCGAACATGAAGCGGCCGCCGGACAGCGCCAGCAGGATCAGGGGTATGGCCACGGTGCCGACCGGGTCGATGTGACGCAGGGGATTGATGGAAATGCGGCCCATGCGCTGGGCCGTGTCGTCGCCCAGCCTGAGCGCCGCGTAGCCGTGCGCGGCCTCGTGCAGCGTGATGGCGAGCAGCAGCGGGACGATCCAGATGGACAGTCCGTAGATCAGGTTCGGCAGCGATTCCATGGGGAGTTAAAGCCTATTCTTCCTTGAGCAGATCGTCCATCTTCTTGAACCACTGATCGCTCTTGTAGCCGGGAAGCTCGTAGGCCCATCCCGCGAGGGCGGCGTTCAGTTCGCCGGCCCGCTCTTCGGCCGTAACGGGCGACGTGTCCGGCCCCGCGTCCTCGGCGCCGACGGCCGGCTCTTCGGGAACGGCAGCTTCAGCAGCCGTGGCGCTGAACAGCGCCCAGTAGCGCGGGTCGGCGTCGTCACCGGCCGGCTGTTCCTCGCGCACGTCCAGCTCCAGCTCCAGCCCTTCGAAGGTCTCGTAGCGGGCCAGAACCGCGCGCGGCAGGGCGGCCACTTCCGCGGCGGGACGCACGTCGTTCGCCTCGACGTTGGCCAGCGCGCCGGCGATACTGTTGGCCACGCTGCCGTAGCTCAACTCCCTACCCTCGGGAATGTCCCGGGGCGTGAAATTGATATCGTCCCGGTCGTCCTTTGCGATCTCGAGCATGTCGCCTTCGCCGCGATCCAGCGCGACCCGGCGCACTTCTCCGGAACCCAGATCGATGATGTCCCGGTCCACCCAGTCGCGCGTCTCGTCGGAAAGGCTCAGCTCGGCGCTCACCATCCAGCTCTGCTCCTTGCCGGCGGTGCGGATGTAGATCATTCCCGTGCCGGCCCGGTGGCCCAGGATGAAACGATCCTCCGGGCGCCCGCCGCCGTAGCCGAGTTCCAACAGGTAGCCGCCGGCGTCCGGAGCACCGACGTCCTCGACGCCGATCCGCGGGTAGAACTCGGCCAGCGCGGTCTTCCTCTCCACCCGGCGGGCCTCGGACAGCGCGAGCAGGCTGCCCCGGAAGCGGTCGAAGTCCACCGGGTGCCCGCCCCTCTCGACCACTCCCCAGCCCCGATCGGTGCGTTCGATCGTGGCTACGACCTCGTTGCCGGCGCGCGTCACCCGCAGCGATTCCAGCTCGCCCAGCCGGTCGGCCAGGCCCGGCGCGTGCAGCACTCCCAGCGAGTCGTCCCCTGAGAAGTCCAGCCGCGTCAGGAGCAGGACCGCCACCAGTGCGGCGCCCACGACGCCCAGCACGATGAGCGAGCGCCGGGTCACGATCCGAGCCCTTTACGGTTGCGGCGGCGCAGCAGCGCCACCGCCAGTCCGCCGAGACCGATCAGCAGCGGAATAAGCCCGATATTGATGATTTTGAGAAAGGCGCCCAGGCGCTGGATGCTGGCATCGAGGTTGCGGCGGACCTCGCGCAGCTCGCGGCGTATGCGCAGGCGCTGGTCGGTGAATTTCTCCAGTTCCGCTTCTTGTTCCGGCGTGGGGCTGAGCGCGAACTGGTCAGGTCGCGCTTCCTGCAATTCGGACAGCCGGTTCTCCGTTTCGATCAGTTCCTGCTGCAACCGGTCCTCGGTGAGCCGGAACTGCGCTTCCGCCTCGAGGCGCAACTCGTCGACGCGGTCGAACGGCCGGGAAAAGGCGGCCCGCCCGCGCAGGCTCATGAGGTCGGAGCTTCCGGCCAACTGGTCCAGGGCGTTGACGACAAAGTCGCCGTTGCTGGCGAACTCGGTCACCATGAGCTGGCCGAACAGGCTTTGCGCCTGCGCCCACATCCGGTCCGACAGCAGGTCGGTGTCGGCCACCACGATGAGCTGCACTTCACCCTCGGCAATATGCTCCGGCAGCTCCTGCTCCTCCCCCTCTCCCGGGACAGAAGGCGTCCCGCCCTCCCCCATCGCTTCGGCAAACGGGTTCGCGTCGTCCTCTTCGCCGTCCGCCTCATCCTTGGGCGCCTCGGGCCGCCCTTCCGGGAAGGCGCTTGCCACCGTGCCGCTCAGCCGGGCCGCCAGGGTCACGGCCTCGCCCTGCGGGTTGAATCCGGACCAAAGACTGTTGATGTCCGGCGTGAAGGCCAGCAGGTTGGGGTCCAGGAACCCGGCGTCGGCGCTCGTGCGCACCAGGGGCGTTACTTCGACGGCGGCGTCCTCGCTTGCCTTGAGGTAGCCGGCGAAACCCAGGTTCAGCACATCCAGTTCGGCGGTCACCACCTCGGCGGAGTCCGTCTCGGCGAGGTCCACACCGATATAGGCGGGGTGGCGTGCCAGAGTGCCGTCGATCTCGCTGACCCGCAGCGCGTAGCGGCCGTCCCCGACCACGGTTTCCGCGGGCATTTCAACGCCCCAATGGCCGAGCAGGAATTCCAGGTTGGACGAGCGGTCGGCGGGCATGCCGGCCATCGGGCCGCCGGGCGGGGCCGCGGGATCGGCCTCGGCCAGGGGATCGATGAAGACCAGCGCCCGGCCGCCGCGGAACAGGTACTGCTCGAACGCGTACGACTGCCGGGGCGTGGCGCCCTTGGGATGCACGAGCATCAGCACGTCGACTTCGTCGTCGATCTCGTCCTCGATGATGTCGAGGTCCCTGAGATCGAACATGTCGCTGATCGGGGACGTGATGATCCAGGGCTCCGTCACGGCCGTCTGCATCGGATCGAAGCCGCCGGTCAGGGGCAGGCTGCTCACCAGGCCCACGACCGGCTCGTCGGTGCGCGACAGCGAATGGACGAGCTTGGCGAGGTCGTACTCGAGGAACTGCTCGCGCTGCGGATTCATGAAGGCGATGAACTCCTCGTCGCCGACGGCGTTCGAGCCGGCCACGCCGAAATACAGCGGATCGTCGCTGACCTGCAGGCGCACGGCCTGCAGGCCGAAGGCCGCGGCGCGGTCCTCGTCTTCGGAAAACGGCGCGGGATCGATGATGCTCACGTCCAGCCGGCCGTCGGAATGGGCTTCGAACTCGTTGAGCATGTCCTCCACGCGGTCGGCCCAGGCGCGCAGGCCGGGGCTGTCGGACAGCCCGCCGCGGGAAATGAAGAAGTACAGCCGCACCGGCTCGGGAATGCCTTCCAGCACCCTTTGAGTGCCCTCCGAGAGGGTGTAGAGGCCGGCCTCCGTGAGGTCAAGGCGCGCGCCGCGGAAGACGACGTTGACCAGCGCCACGGCGGCCAGGAACACCAGCAGCAGGACGCCGAGTCCGAGCTGCCCGTAGCGCGGTCTGATACTGCGGGTCATTCGTCTGCCGTCCCTAGTTGCCCCTGCCAAGGTCGAGGACGATGGCGTTGGCGTAGAGGAAGGCGGCGATCACGAGCAGGAAATACAGGATGTCGCGGGCATCCAGGACGCCCTTGCTGATCGCGTTGAAATGCGTGAGGAAGCCCAGCGAGGCGATCGTGTCCACCAGCACGTCGGGGGCCCAGCCGGCGAACGCGTCCAGGACCAGAGGGAAGCCGGCCAGAAGGAACCCGAAGCAGACGACCACCGTGGTCACGAACGCCACGACCTGGCTGCGGCAGGCGGCCGAGATGCAGGCGCCGATCGCCAGGTAGGCGCCGGCCATCAGGACGCTGCCGCAATAGGCGGCGAGGATCACGCCGTTGTCCGGATCGCCGAGGTAGTTGACTGTGATCCAGGTGGGGAAGGTCAGCGCCAGCGCCACGGCGATGAAGCACCAGGCCGCCAGGAACTTGCCCAGCACCGCCTGCCAGGGCGCGATCGGCAGCGTCATCAGGAGTTCCACGCTGCCCGACTGGCGCTCCTCGGCCCACAGGCGCATGGACACGGCCGGCGCCAGCACCAGGTGCAGCCAGGGATGAAAGCCGAAGAACGGCGTGAGGTCGGCCTGTTCGCGCTCGAAGAAATTGCCGAGATAGAACGTGAACACACCGCTCAGCGCCACGAAGATCACGATGAAGACATAGGCGACCGGCGTCGCGAAGTAGGCGCGCAGCTCGCGGCGGGCAATGGTCCACACGTGGTTCATGGTTGATCCCGATCCGCGCCGGCGCGCGACTGGCCGGTGGTGATCCGGCGGAAAACGCGATCGAGACGGTTGGTCTCGGACTGCGCGGCCAGCGCCGCGGGGCTGTCGTCGGCGACGATGCGCCCGGCCGCGATGATGATGGCGCGGCTGCACACCGCCTCCACTTCCTCGAGTATGTGGGTGGAGATCACGACGATCTTGTCGCTGGACATGCCGCGAATGAGTTCGCGCACTTCGTGTTTCTGGTTCGGATCCAGGCCGTCGGTCGGTTCGTCGAGCAGCAGCACCGGCGGGTCGTGCAGGATGGCCTGGGCCAGGCCGACGCGGCGGCGGAATCCCTTCGAAAGGGTCTCGATCCGCTGATCGAGCACCGATTCCAGTTGCAGCAGGCCCGTCACCTCGCCGATGCGCTGCGCGCGCCGCTCGCCCTGAAGTTCGCGCACGTCCGCGATGAAGTCGAGGAACGCGCGCGGCGTCATTTCGCCCCACAGCGGCGCTCCCTCGGGCAGGTAGCCGAAGGTCTTGCGGGCGGCGATGGTGTCGGTCAGCAGGTCAAAGCCGTGCACCTGCACGCTGCCGGACGTGGGCGCCAGGTAGCCGGCGCACATGCGCATGGTGGTGGTCTTGCCGGCGCCGTTGGGACCGAGCAGTCCGACGATCTCCCCCGGCTCTATCGCGAAGGAGATTCCGTCAACCGCTCTGATCGCGCCGTAGTGTTTGCTCAGCGACTCCGCACGAATCATGGCCGCGGTATTTTACGGCGATTGCCGTAGCGGCCTGGAGAAAGCCGCGGCAAACGGGAGTGAATCTAGGCTTCGGGTTTGCGGAAGCGCAGCGTGTAGCGGTCGCTCTCGCCGATCTCCACGTATTTCTCGCGGTCCTCGTCGCCCAGGCGCAGCGTGGGCGGAAGCGTCCAGACGCCTTCGGGATGATCGCGCGTGTCCCTGGGGTTCGCATTGATCTCGGACTGCCCGTCCAGCACGAAGCCGGCCTTCTCGGCCAGCGCGATCGTGTATTCCTCGGTCACGTATCCGGATTCGGCCTTCGGATCCTGTTCGCTGCCGGGAGCAGCGCGGTGCTCGACGATTCCCAGAACGCCGCCGGGCTTGAGGACGTCGTAGAAAGCCTGCATGACCTCGTCCTGAAAGTCGCGGGACATCCAGTTGTGCACGTTGCGGAACGTCAGCACCATGTCCACGGGTTCCGGCGCCAGGTCCATCATGTCCGTGTACATCGCCGTGATCTGAGCGTTGCCGTAAACCTCGGGATTGGCTTCCAGCTTGGCCTTGTAGGCGTCACGAGCCCGATTGAAGAACTCCATATCGGTGCCGCCCGGGAAATGCGCTCCATAGAACTGCCCATTTTCGGCGACGAAGGGCGCAATGATCTCGGTGTACCAACCGCCGGAAGGCCAGATCTCCACAACGCTGGAATCGGGCTGAAGCCCGAAGAACTTGAGGGTCTCGGCAGGATTGCGCGCGCCGTCGCGGGACGAATTCGGCACGCCGCTGCGGCTGGCCCCGCGATGATCGCCCGCCAGCACGGCGGCCATGGCGTCGTCCCAGGAAGCGCCCGCATCCTCGGCCGGCGCCGAAGCGGGAGCGGTAACGAATACAAGGGCCGCTGCAGCGGCAATAACGGATCGGTTCATCTTCGGATCTCCAATGTCAGAATTTCATTCTCATATGACAAGGGGTCTTTGCGCACCCCTTTCGACGCCATTTCAATCGCGAAAGCCGGGCATGACATACGCGCCCCGGTCCAGCCCGGTAACCGGGCTGCGACGCGCGCGCCAGCCCCCTTCCCTTGGCGAGTCTGCATGGGCGTATCGGCGCCCATGCAGGCAACAATCTACCTAGCCGTCGTCGCCTTCGCCGCCGGCATCTTCGCCGCCGTCGCTCGCTTCCTCAAGATCGGTGGCGGGCATGGTCTCCGCACCCTCGAGATCGGTGGCGGGCATCTCATCCGACACCTCTTCGGCCGCTTCCAGTTCCTCGGCGGGCATCGTTTCCGCGGGAGCCACCTCCTCCATCGGCACGCTCTCCTCCGCAGCGCCGTCATCGGCCGCGGCGCCGTCGTCCGACGGAGCGCCCCCTCCACAAGCCGCCAGCGCCAGGGCTGCGGACACAAGTACCAGGTTCAATCGGACCATGGTGTTCCTCCAGAGTTGTTACCCAAGAAATCAAAGCCGCGCTTTGCGACGCGGCATCAACAAGCCTACCAGAATCAGCCCGGAAAGAAAGCCGCCGATGTGGGCGAAGAACGCGACCCCGCCCTGTCCCGGCTGAATCATGGCGCTGGAAGCCAGTTGAAACAGGAACCAGAGCCCCAGCACCACCCATGCGGGCACGCGAATCGTATAGAACACGATGAACAGCGGAACCAGCACCCGGACCTGGGCGTGCGGAAAAAGCCGCAGGTAGGCGCCAAGCACTCCGGATATGGCGCCGCTGGCGCCGATCATCGGAACGATGGACGTCGTCTCGGAAACCGTCTGCACCAGCGCCGCCGCCACCCCGCAGAGAAGGTAGAAGGCGACGAAGCGCCCCCGGCCCAGCGCGTCCTCCACGTTGTCGCCGAAGATCCACAGGTACAGGAGATTGCCGCCAAGGTGCATCCAGCCGCCGTGCAGGAACATCGAGGTGAAGACGGTGGCCCAGGCCGGCGCCCACTCGAGCTGCGGCGGCAGAAGGGCGCCGTGAACGAGGCGCGCCGGAATCAGTCCGAATGCGTAGACCGCTGCGTTGCCGGCCTGCAACTGCCACAGAAAGGCGAGGACGATCGCGCCGAGCAGCGCGTAACTTACGACCGGCGTGCGGCGGG
Source organism: Gammaproteobacteria bacterium (assembly GCA_009838035.1). NCBI lineage: Bacteria > Pseudomonadati > Pseudomonadota > Gammaproteobacteria > Gammaproteobacteria bacterium. The sequence goes on along the minus strand of VXSK01000017.1, from coordinate 93,846 downwards.
TCCTGTTTTCATCGCTCAGCGGAATCATTCCGCGGGTTTTTCGGTTTGTTCAGCGCCGGCGCCGTTTACTCGCAAACGGGACGCATGCCGCGCCCCAGGGCCGCGTTATACCGCTCCAGCGCCGCGCTCATGTGGGAAATCAGGTTGCCCATGCGGTCCTCGGGGGCCGGATGCGTGGACAGGAACTGCGGCGGGCGCACGCTGCCCGACTTCGCCTCCATGTTCTTCCAGAGGGTGACGCTGGCGCGCGGATCGAATCCCGCATCGGCCATGTACAAGAGTCCCTGGTCGTCGGCTTCCCGCTCGTGCTTGCGGCTGAACGGCAGGGTCAGGCCGATTTGCGCGATCTGCTGTATTTCATGCTGCGGCAAGCGCGCCGCAGCCCCGGCCATAGCCGCCGCCCCGGTGGTCATCATCCCCCGGTTGACCTGCGCCACCTGGTGCTCGCGCGTCACGTGGGCTATTTCGTGCCCGATCACGGCGGCAAGCTGATCCTGGTCCTGGGCCACGTCAAGGATGCCGTTGAACACGCCGATCTTGCCGCCCGGCATGGCGAAGGCATTGGCGTCGGGCATGTCGAACACCTCGATTTCCCAGGCGCGGCTGGCGTAGGGCTCCTCGACCACGCGCAACACGGACTGCGCCACGCAGAATATGTAGGCGCGCTCGGCCGGATCCGCCGAGATCGGCATCTGCCGGCGCATCTGCTGGAACTGCGTGTTGGCTTCCACGCGCAGCGACGACTCGCTGACGCAGCCTACCGCGGCCAGCGCCAGAACAATTACTGCCAGTTTTTTCATTTGCTGCTCCTTCTCCGCGTCTCGGGACCAGTGCCGTGTCAGACAGGGCACCGGGAGAACGCAGGATTCATCGTATGCAATTCCACCCCTGCATTATTTCCCATCAGGGCGCGCTCGGCCCGGTAACTCGAGCGCACGAGCGGGCCCGCCACGACCTCGGTGAAGCCCGCGGCCAATCCGTACTCGCGCCAGTCGGCAAATTCCTCGGGCGGCACGTAACGCTCCACCGGCAGATGGTGCCGGGTGGGGCGCAGGTACTGCCCCAGCGTCAGCAGCGACACGCCCTGCAGACGCAGGTCGCGCATCGTCCGGCCGATTTCATCCGGGCGCTCGCCCAGCCCCAGCATGATGCCGGACTTGGTCAGGATCCCGTCGCCGTGGCGGGCGGCGGCGCCGAGCACCTCAAGCGACTGGTCGTAGCCTGCTCGCGGATCGCGCACCCGCGGCGTCAGCCGGCGAACGGTTTCGACGTTATGGGCGAATACCGCGGGTTTCGATGCGAGCACCGTGCGCACGGCCTCCTCGCTGCCACGGAAGTCCGGGGTCAGCACTTCCACGGCCGTCTTCGGACTGCGGCGGCGGATCGCGCGAACGCAGCTTGCGAAATGCGATGCGCCGCCGTCGGGCAGGTCGTCGCGGTCAACCGAGGTCAGCACCACATAGCCCAGGTCCATGATGCGAACGGTCTTGGCGGCATTGTCCGGCTCCTCGGCGTCGAGCCAGCCGGAGGGATTGCCCGTGTCCACCGCGCAGAAGCGGCAGGCGCGCGTGCACACGCCGCCCATCACCATCAGCGTGGCCGTGCCGGCGTTCCAGCATTCGCCGATGTTGGGGCAATGCGATTCCTCGCAGACGGTGGCCAGCCGATGCTTCCGCATCAGGCCCTTCAGACGCAGATACCGCGCCCCCGACGGCAATTTCGCCCGCAGCCAGCGCGGTTTGCGCCCGGCGCGGTCCGGTTCCGGGCTTGCGCGGCGCTTCATGCCGTTTCTGACGGCGCTGAATCCCTGCGGCGTGCGGTATTTCTCGCCGCTTACCACCGGTATCGCGGCCAAGGCATTGTGCGCCCCGCCGGGTAAGGTCATGCGGAAGCGATTCCTTCGGCGGCCAGCAGACGGCGCTTGCGGCGGAGACCGCCGCCGTAGCCGCACAGACCGCCGTCGCCGGCCACGATGCGATGGCAGGGCACCAGCCAGGCAACCGGATTGGCGTTCATGGCCCCGCCCACGGCCCGCGAGGCGCCCGGCTTGCGAGCGCGCCGGGCGAGCCCCCCGTAGGACTCGGTGCTGCCGGCCGGGACCCCCAGCAGCGCCTGCCAGACTGCGAGCTGGAACGCCGTTCCGCGCAACAGGACTTCCACCGAACCGCCGCCGGAGGAGAACAGGCCGTCCGCCCTGCCCTGCGCCCACTCGTCGTCGCGCTGAAGGCGGGCCCCGGGCCAGCGACGGGCCAGCCGTTGCCAGTGCCGGTCCTCGTCCCCATCGACGTAACCGACGCGGCACAGGGCGCCGTCCACCTCCGCCAGCATCAGCCTGCCGAGCGGGCTGGAGGCGAACCCCGCGGTCAGGGAGCGGCCCCGGGCGGGCGTCCGGTCGCGGTCTTCAAGGCGGGCTTGAACAGTGGGAGGAACGAGATCGATCTTGCGCATGGCGATTATTTCGAACAGTAATGATTGCTCAAGTTTATCCGCTTTCGGCCGCGCTTCCCGGCCAAAGCGGCGGAAGCCTGCTCTCGTCCGGTTCCGTTCCCTTCGCCAGGGACGGCGGACGGCGCGCAGCCCGCAGCAACACTTCGGGATTCCAATCCGACCTGCCCGGACCGTACAGGGCCGCGGACAGGCGCCGGCATTCGGTTACAGCCGGTTCGCCGAAGCGCCGCCCCAGTTCGGCCAGGTCGCGCGGCGCGTCGCCGGACCAATACGATCGCGCCCAGGCCAGCAGGGCCTCTTCAACCTGCCGGGCGTCATTGCCCCGGCATGCCGTGGCAAGCGCAGCCAGGGGGCCGGCCAGGGCATCCCGGCGGCGGGACTCGCGGTCCAGGGCCGACCGGAATCTTCTGCGGACAAGGCGGTGCGCGCCCAGACGGTGCGTAATCCACCATGCAACTCCGGTCAGAAACCAGCCCAGCGCCAGCAGGGGCGCCAGCCAGCCGGCAGGCCCGGCGGGTTCCGGCGGCGATTCATCCGGCGGCGGAACGAACTGCCCGATCGGCGCTTGCGCCTGCAGGATGCGCCGGGGCAATTCGGCGGTCTCCCAGCGCTCGCTCGTGGTGTTCCACCAATTCAGGCGGATTGGCGGCAGCACGACGTCGCCCGCGCGCAGGGCGAGCAGCGCCGCGCGCTGGCGGCGCACGCCCACCAGTCCGTCGGTGGTAACGGTGTCTTCGAACCGGGCGCGTTCGACAAAGTGGCGAAAGTTCGGCCCGTCGCCGGGCCTGAGTTCGGGTATCTGGCGAGCGGGCTGGCCCTCCACCCGCACTCCCAGCAGCCGGATCAGCGGCTCGCCCGCGACCAGTTCGCCGGGCTCGCGCTCGAACTCCTCCCAGATGGCCACGTCGGCCGCCGCCAGCCATCGACCGGCGGGGGGCGAGGGCACGGCCCGGACCACAATACTCTCCGGCCCGGCGTCCGGAACGAAACTGCGCGTCCGAAACCCGAAATCCTCGCCGATCCATTGCAGGCTCGCGGGCTGAAGCAGCATTTCACCCGTCGACTGAGGGTACAGCGCGTAGCGCCGCTCCAGCACCAGGGAATCGGCGTCTTCCGACCGGAAGTTGTACTGCCGGTCGTTTCCGAGCTGCTCGATCAGCGCCTCGCCCTTCAGCAGAACGGGGTCGTTCAGCCGCCGGATGCGCCCGAAGCGGCGCGCGCCGGCCGTGCGGAAAACGCGCACCGTGTAGAGCACCTGCGAGCGTTCCCAGGGGCTGCGGGAACTGATCTCGGCCCGCACCACGAACGGGTTCTCGTCAGCCGGAGTCTGCGCCTTCGCGCCCAGCAGCGGCCATGCCGCCAGGGCCAGGAGAGGCAGTCCCGCGCGCCTGCCTACCATGGCTCGGCCTCGCCGCCCGGCCACAGCGGGTTGCCGTCCTGGTCCACGCCTTCGGCCCTGTACTGACGCAGGAACTTGCGTCTCAACAATCCGCCGGGATCGTCCGGAACCTGCAACAGCCAGCTTTGCGAGCTTTCGGGAAGCAACTCGCCTTCGGGAAGCTCCTCGTCTCCTGCCAGCGGCATGGCTTCCTGCTCGCCCCCGTCCTGGTCGGCCGGGTCCTCCAGCGCCTCGGCCGGTGTCTGGGCCGCTTGCTCGCCGACGCCCGCCGCCGGGTCGACAAGCTGCTTGAGAACCTCCAGGTTATGACGCGCGTCGGCGTGGTCGGGCTGGTCCAGCAGCAGTTCTTCGTAAAGGCGAATGGCGCTCTCGATATTTCCGGCCAGGGCCAGGGCCGTGGCCCGGTTGTAACGCGCCGAAACCGCGTTCAGTCCCCGCAGGACCTGCGCACTCTCAATAAAGCGGCCCTGGCGGTGCAGGGCGGCAGCCTGCCACTCGGGATCGTCGAACAGCTCGGCAGCCCGCGCAAAGTCGCTGTTCGAAAAAGCGCGCATGCCCTGTTGGTCCGAAGTCGTGAACCAGCCATCCGCCGCGTAGCCGCCGAGCGGCATGGCAAACGCCAATGCCAGGATCCAGCCTCGGCGGAAGGCCAGCGCCGCGAGCGGCAGCAGGAACAGCAGCAGCAGCGGCCCCTCGTCGCGCCACCGCGTGGCCTGCAACCCCTCGTCGCTGCCGCCGGCGCCGGCGCTTCGCACGCGGCTCAGCAGGTCGCGCAGGTCGCCGTTGTCGGCCGTCATCCGGCGGTAGCCGCCCCCGCCCTCGCGCGCCAGTCGCAGCATTTCGTCTTCATCCGGCCGGCTCACCACCAGGCCCGCCCAGTCGTCGCGCAGAAACCCGCCGCGCATGTCGGGAACCGGGGCGCCTTCGGAAGTGGCGGCGCCCAGGACCAGCAGCATGTGGCCGTCGGCGCGTAGCGCGCGGGCCGCGTCCACGGCCCTGCGGCCGCCGGACCCGTCGGTTACCAGCAGCACCGTGCCTTCGCGGGCGTCCGCCTGGTTCAGCAGGCGGTGGCCCCTCACGAGGGCCGCGGCCACGTCGCTGCCGCGGCTGGGCATCACGTCCGGCGCCAGCACGTCGAGCAGATTGACCAGCGTGGCCGCGTCGGTCGTGACCGGGGCGACGGTGAAGGCGTGACCGGAAAAGGCCACAAGCCCGTTCTGGCCGGCGGCGCGCATGCGCAGGCCCTCCTTGATCTTCAGCCGGGCGCGGTCAAGGCGGCTGGGCGTGAGGTCGGCCGCCAGCATCGAACGGGACACGTCGAGCACCGCCACCAGCGCATCGCCGCCGCGGTCGGCCGTCACCGCCACTTGCCGATAGGCCGGCCCCGCAAGCGCCAGCAGGCAAAGAGCCAGTGCCAGGGAACAGATCAGCCGCCAGTTCGATCCGGCCCCGGTCCGGCGGCGTTCGATCAGAAACGTCGCCAGCGCCGGATCCAGGACCTTTGCCCACGGCCCCCGGGCACGTCTGCCCCCGAGCCAGGGCAGCGCGGCCAGCGGCAGCGCCAGCAGCCACAGGGGGCGGATCCAGTGCAGGTCGAGTTCCATGGGCGCCTTCCCTATGCTCGACGCGCCCGCCAGGCCAGCGCCAGACCCAGGAGCAGGGCCAGCACCAGCGCCGGCAAGTGCGCCGGGCGGCCCGAGCGCAGCGCCAGCTCGTCCAGTTCCGCCGGCTCCAGCAGATCCAGTTCCGCGTAAATCTGTTCCAGCCGGTCGGTTGCCGCGGCCCTGAAATAACGCCCGCCGGTCAGGTTGGCGATAGCCAGCAGGGTTGCCTCGTCGAGTTCCGAGGAAATGCCGGGCTGCGAGCCGCGGGACGAGCCGATGCCGATCGTGTAAATCTTCAGCCCCGCCTCGCGCGCCAGTTGCGCCGCCTTCAACGGCGTGAGCACACCGGCCGTGGCGGCGCCGTCGGTCAACAGCACCAGCACCCGATGCTCGGGCGCGGGGCCCTCGTCCGACATGCGCTTGACGGCCAGACCGATCGCGTCGCCCAGCGCGGTCTGGCGCCCGGCCAGGCCCACGGAGGACTCGTCCAGGAACGCCCGCACCGTCGCCCGGTCAAAACTCAGCGGCGCCTGCAGATAGGCCTGTCCGCCAAACAATATGAGGCCCACCCGGTCGCCCACGCGCCGCTCTATGAAATCACCGGCCACGGACTTGATCGCGGTGAGCCTTGACCGGGGCCGTCCCGCCAGCCGCGCGTCGCGAACCTCCATGCTTCCCGACAGGTCCACCGCCAGCATCAGGTCGCGCCCGGTGGCCGGGGCCGTGAGCTCGGTATCCAGCAGCAGGGGACGGGCGGCGGCGAACAACAGGCACAGCCACATGAACGCGGCGAGGAGCCAGTCCGGACTGAAGCGCGGTCGGGTCCCGGGGGCCGTACCGGCGCGCGAAAAGCGGTCGCGCTCCGGCACCCTGAGGGCCCGGCCGGCGCCCCGCCTGAGCGGCGCCACAAAGCGATACGCGAGCAGCGGAAGGGGCAGCAGGAGCCACGCCCAGGCCCACTCGAAAGCCAGCCTCACCTCGATCCGTCCTTGGTGCTGCGCGCGCGCCGGATCCAGGCCGCGGCGCTGCGGGCGAAGGCGGCCGCATCCAGCTCGGCACGCTTCCGGTAGGCGCCTTCAATCAGGGCTTCCTCAGGCCCGGGGCAGGCGCCCCGGCCGAGTTCCCGCAGGCATTCAATCCAAGCCTGTCCGGTCAGGCCGGCGACCTCCGCGCGATCCCGCAGCTTGAGCGCGCAGGCCCGCAGCAGCATCGAGACGTCCGCCAGCAGGCGGGCCGCGTCGCCATGCCGGGCGTAGTCCGCCTCGGCCGACTTGAGCCGCGCCAGCGCCTCGCGTTTCCAAGCCGGCATGCGCCGCAGCCACCAAAGGACCGCCGCCAGCAAAACCAGCGCGACCAGCCACCAGCCGGGCCGGGGTGGCCACCACGCCGGCGCCTGCGGCAGGTGGATGTCGCGCAACAGGGACGCAAGATCGCCGCTGCCGTTCACCGCGACGCTCTCCGGGCCGATGCGCGCGGGCGGCGTGTCCGAAGCGGTGGGGCGTGGCGGCGTTCGGCGGGATCCTCATCGGTGCGGAACTGCACGTAAGCCCCGCCGTGCGTGCGGGCGATCTCCGCCAGCGACTGCGACCCGCGCACGAAATCGTCATGCCAGCGCCGGCGGGCTGTGTCGTCGCCGGTATGGAAAACCGCTTCCCCGCGCGCGTCGCGAACGGCGTAGCGTCCGGGCGGCGGCAGGTCGCGATCGAGCGGATCGTAAACGCGCACGATCAGCAGCGGACGGCGCGCCGCCAGTTGCCGTGCGGCGTCGATGCATCCCGCTCCCATGAAATCGCTTACCAGCACCAGGCGGCTTCCGGAGGGCGCGTGGCGCTGCAGCGCGGGGACCGCGTCGATCAGCTCCGCCCGGTCGCCGGCGCCGCCCGCGCTCCGGAAGGCGCCGGCCAGCGCGCGGGCCAGCCGCTGGGCTCCGCGGCGTCCGGGCAGCGGCGGCGTGATGTCGAAGCCCGCCGACGACAGCACCAGGCCCGACACGCGGTCGCGCGCGGCCACCGCCGCCCAGGCAATCATCATCGCGACCCGCGCCGCGAGCACCGACTTGAAAACGCCCACCGTCGCAAAATGCATGCGTGCGCCAAGGTCCGCGCAGACCAGCGTGGGGCGCTCGCTTTCCTCCTGGTAGAGCTTGGTGTAGGGACGGCCGGTGCGGGCCGTGGCCTTCCAGTGCATGTGGCGCGGATCGTCGCCCGGCTGCCAGGCGCGCACTTCGTCAAACTCCATTCCGCGGGCGCGCAGCGGCGCCAGCCTTGCCGGCCCCGAACGAACGTCGCCGCCGAACTGGAACCAGGCCCCGAACGGCGTGTGCCGCAGGGCCAGCAGTTCCGGCAGTCCGATCCAGGTGCGCCCGCGACCGGGAATCGCTCCCGCTGCGGCGTCCTGCACTAGTGTGCTGTCCCCCACACTACGGCACCGCCACGCAGTCCAGCAGACGGCTGACGACCTCCTCGGAACTGCGGCCTTCGGCCTCGGCCTCGTAGGTGAGAATGATCCGGTGGCGCAGGACCGGCGGGGCCACCGCCTGGATGTCGCCGGGCGTGACGAAGTCCCGGCCGCGGAGGTAGGCGCGGGCCCGGCTGCAGCGGTCCAGCGCGATCGAGGCGCGCGGGCTGGCGCCGTAGCTCACCAGGCCGGCCAGCTCCTCGTCGTATTTCTGCGGTGCCCGCGTGGCACGGACCAGTTCGACAATATAGCGCTCGAGGCGCTCGGCCAGGTGCAGTTCGAGCACCCGCGCCCGGTCCTTCATGACTTCCTCGACCGAGTAGCCGTCATCGGCCTTGCTTCCGCCGGGCACGCCCGCCGACGCTTCCCGGCGCGTGAGTTCCAGTATCCGCTGCTCCTGCCCGGCGCTCGGATAGCTGATCCGGGTCTTCATCAGGAAGCGGTCGAGCTGGGACTCAGGGAGCGGATAGGCGCCCTCCTGTTCGATGGGGTTTTGCGTGGCCATGACCAGGAATGGCTCCGGCAGCGGCCAGCTCTTCTCGGCCACCGTGACCTGCCGCTCCTCCATCGCCTCGAGCAGGGCGGACTGCACCTTGGCCGAGGCGCGGTTGATTTCGTCCGCCAGCACGAGGTTGTGGAAGATCGGCCCGGCGCGAAACTCGAACTCGCCGGTTTGCGGCCGGAAGATGTCGGTGCCGGTAAGGTCCGAAGGCAGCAGGTCGGGCGTGAACTGGACCCGGTGGAAGCTGGCCTTGAGGCAACGGCCCAGCACCTTCACGGCTCTTGTCTTGGCCAATCCCGGCACGCCCTCCACCAGCAGGTGGCCGCCGGCCAGCAGCGCGATGAGCATGTGCTCGATGAACTCCTCCTGGCCCAGCACGCGCGCTTCCATGCGCCGGCGCAGCGTGGCCAGCGGCAGTTGCGCGATTTCCCGCGGCGCGGGTTCGGCGGGTGTCATCTCAGTCTCGTCCACGAAAAGTCATGCGCGCCCGATTGTAGCGGGTACATACTTGCGCCGTGGGAATCAGGGCATTGGCATTGGCTGTGTTGCTGCTGGCCTGGCAAGCGGCCGGCGGGCAGAGTCTCGACCGGCTGGCGCAGGCGAAGGGCGTGCTGGCGGCATCCGCGGGCCAGTGCGTGTTCCTGGATCTGTGGCTGGCGCGGACCCGCGAGCAGAAGCGCCAGGGCCTGATGCACGTGCGCGACCTGCCCGACGGCTGGGGGATGCTGTTCGTCTACGGACGCGAACAGGAACTGAGCATGTGGATGAAGAACACCTACGTTTCGCTGGACATGCTGTTCATCCGCGCCGACGGCAGCATCGCCAGCATCGCGACCGACACGCAACCGCTGAGCCTCGAATCCATCCGCTCCGGCGAGCCCGTTTCCCGCGTCCTTGAACTCAAGGCCGGCTCGGTGAAGCGCTGGGGCGTAAAGCCCGGCGACCGCCTGCTGGCTCCCTAGCCGAAATTGCGGCACCGAGGGCGGGACGCCCTCGCACCCGGGGTCAGGCCTTCAGCCCGTAGAGCGGCCGTTCGCCCTCGACTTCGCCAAGCACGATTCCGGGCTCCCGCCCTTCCGGCCAGGCTTCGACGTGGAGGTTTACGCGGCGGCGAACGCCCGCTTCCTCGTTGCCGGCGAGACTCACCGGCTCGAATACAGACACGTACTGAACGTCGCATCGATCCGGCGTTATGCGCGCGACGAGGAAGCCGTGCGCGTCCGCGTCCACGTAGTTCATGTACGGATTCACCTCGGGATCGGACGCCCGGAGAACCTCCTCCCGGTCTTCTCCGCTGAACACGGCTTCGGCGGACGCGGCGCCGTGCAGCATCCACGCGTTCAGTGAAGGCATGATCGCCTGTTCGTAGCCCTGCGCATTGCCGTCGAAGGTCACGAGTTTGCTGACCTGGGGATCGTGGGCGGACAGTTCCCTCTGGATAATCATCCGGCTGACCGCGCTGACCGCGCCGCCCGCGAACTCCGGCATTACGGCCACCGGACCGTCGCCGTCGAAGTCGTCGTGAATGACCCCCGCCAGGTGGGCGTGACGGTCGCCGGTCAGGGAAACGACATTGGTGATCCGCTCGTCCCGAATGAAGGAACAGATCTCGGTTCGTTCGACCGGGTAGCCGTCCCAGCCGTCGGTCCAGAGCGAGCCGTTCTTGTGGCCGCCTCCGCGAAAGCTGTCGTCGAAACCATGACGAATCAGACCCCCGTTCAATCCCATCAGCTTCCAACTGGCGCCGCTGTTCTTCAGGCCGTTCTTCAGCCAGGCCTTCTGGCGCCGGCCGAGCATCGAGCCCATCGGCATGTCCTTGCGCGGATTCGGTAATGTCCTGCCGAGGTAAACCACTTCGTCCGGCGGATTGCCGCCGTTTGCGGTGCGGCCCGCGTTCAGGGTCCGGATCAGCAACGGGTCCACCGGCCCTTCCGGATAGGGGTGCCGACCGATCGAAAGCAGTTCCTGGGGCAGGCCGCGGGGTCCCCGGTAGCTGCGGCCGTCGACAAGAAACAGTTCCGCGAGATCGCCCCATTTCAGCGAGCGATAGATCGTCATCGAGTTGATCGCCGCGAGATTGTTGGGCTCTTGGCTGAGGTAGTGATCGTCAAAGTTGCCCGCGGGCGCCGCGGTCACGTCAATCGGCTCGAAATCGCTCGCATGCGATACGTCGCTGTCGCGGCCCCCGGCGCTCAGGGCCGCGGGCACGTATTCGAACCATGCCTGGTTGGACGCGACCTTCAGTTCGGCGATGGACTGCTCCCGATAGTAGCTCTGCCAGTAGTCGTTCAGCAGTTCATGGTCGTCCCAGATCTGCACGAACGGATAGAGCGCCCTGGCCTCCTGCAGATCGGGGTCCGTCAGGTACCTCTTGTACAGCCAGCGGTAGTCGTCCAGATCGACGGGCGCGATCCAGTTTCGTCCCGCCACTCGCCCGCCGGACGGAAACGGCTCGCACCGGCGCACGCTCCCGTCGCGGTTCATGAGCTTCAGTCGGTTGCCGTTGTGGTCCGGTTCCGCGATCGTGTCCGGTCCTCGAATCGATTGGTAGATGAAGTCGCCGACGTGCATCACGAAGTCGATCCGGTCTTCGGGCCGCGCGGCCTGGTCGTCGAGAATCAGCCGCCGATAAGCGGTGAAGTAGCCCTGTTCGTAGTCCTGGCAGGAAAACACCGCGATATTGAGCTGTCTTGCCGTTCCGAGCGGCGCCGTCCGGGTCCTTCCCGTGCGGCTGGCTCCGCCGTCGGGGTCGATGAAGCGGTAGTAGTAGAACCGGTCGGGCTCGAGGTCCGTGATCAGGCCCCGAACCGTATGGTCCAGTTCGGGCAGCGCGTCGATCCCGGTCTCGGCGATAACGGAGTCGAATGACGGGTCCGTCGCCATTTGCGCGGTCAGGCGCACGGCATCCGTGTCCCCTTCAACCCGGGTCCAGATCACGACAGCGTCGGACTGGGGATCGGCCGATGCAACGCCCTGCGGGAACGAGAACCGCGACGGCCGGCCGCGCGGCCCGGCGCAGCCGCCCAGCGCCGCGGGGGCCGCGCCGACCACGAAGCAGCCGGCGGCGGCCGAGAAATACCTCAGCAGATCGCGCCGCGAAATCACGCTTGCCGGTGGCGCTCCTGCTGTCGGCACGGTGTGCTCAGGACCTCTTCAGGTGGTCGCGTATCTGCCGCAGCAGCTTGACCTGGTGCGCCCGGTCCGCGTCGTCGAACGTGGTCGCCAGGAACACCGCGACGAGATCGTGCTGCTGGTTCACGTAAATCATCTGTCCGAGCCCGCCCGACGCAATCAGTTCGCCTTCGGAACTGCTCGGCACGCGGAACTGATTATGGTAGAAGACCTCGTTTCCGAACCGGGTCAGCTCCTCTTCGTCGCTCATCGCCTGACGAACGCCGTCATTGCCCGCTATCGTCCGCCGGATCCAGGACCGGGGAACGATCTGCCGGTCGAAGAAATGCCCGTCGCCCTCGATCATCAGTCCGAGCCGGGCCAGGTCGCGCAATGCGGCGCCTGTCCCGGCGGTCGCGAATCCATGCCCGGCCGGATCGACGATAACGATGGCGTCGCGTTCCGCGCCCAGCCTGGACCAGAGCTTCTCCGCCAGCACCTCCTGCCAGTTGCGCCGGTAGGCGCGCGAAATGGACCAGGCGACGATCTCCGTATTCGCGGGCGAGTAGAAGAAACGGCTGCCGTGCTCACCGGTGGAAGGAACCGTGGCGGCCAACTCGAGCGTATTGCGGTAGGGAAATTCCTCGAAGCGGCGATGGAAACCGCCCGCCATGAAGTTGAGGAGCCGATAGGAACGCGGATCGTCCCAGCTCATCAATGTCTCGACGCCCAGGGCCATGTCGAGGGCGTGCTGAAGAACGGCGTTCGCCACGCCGGCGCCCGCCAGTTCGGGCAGCGCGTCGCCGAGAGGCTGCTCAAGGTCCAGGCGGCCTTCCGCATGGGCTATGCCGGCGAGCAGACCGACGAACGACTTGGACACCGAATTGAGCTGATGGCGCGCATCCGGCGCAAAGCCGTTGTAGTAGAGCTCGGCCAGGATCGCGCCCTGATGGACCACGATGAAGCCGTCGGTGCCGATTCCGGCCAGGATCTCCTTCAGTGGCGCAGGTTCGCCGTCTTTTCCGGTGAATGACGCCGTCGCGAGCGTGCAGTCGCCATAGGGAAGCGCGCTGACGGGCCCTTCGCCGCGACTGATGGGATCGACTCTCAGGATCTTGGACACGTTCTGGTGCGACCACAGCACCTGCTCGTAGTCCCGCGCCCAGGCCAGTCCGTCCGTAACGATCCGGTCCTGTGCGACGGGCACGCCGCGCATGTAAGGCGACCGGTTCGCGATTTCGAGCCGTTCCGGGCCGCAGCTCGAGGCCTTAGACTGGGCGGCGCTTCGATCCCGCCCTGAGCTTGCGAGGGCTGCGTCGATTTCCCGGATCAGGTCGACCTGAAAATTGCGCAACGGCCTGGACGGGGTCACCGACAGAAACACGGCAACGACATTCGACTCCATGTTCACGTAAATGCGTTGCCCCATGTGCCCCTGGGCGACGAACTCGCCGCGCTCGCCGTTCAGCACCCGGAAGTGATTGCGGTAGAAAGCGACGTGGGGTCGCTTCGCCGCGTCCTCGGAGGCCTGCCAGGCCGCCAGCGCCCCGGCGTCGCCCGTGCGAACGTCAAGCAACCACTCCGCGGGCAGGATCTGCTCGCCGTTCCAACGCCCTTCCTGCTCCAGCATCAGGCCGAAGCGGGCGAAATCGCGAAGCGTGGCGCTGAACCCGGCCGTGGCGAATCCGTGCCCGCCCGGATCGACCGTGATCAGCGCGTCATGCTCGGCGCCCAACCGGGACCAGATGCGCTCGGCAAACGCCTCCTGCCAGTTCCTGCCTTCCAGCCTCGAGATGATCCAGCCGAGCGATTCGGTGTTGCCCGGGTTGTAGAGGCCGACTTCGCCGTGCGTTCCGGCCTTCTCCACCGACTGCAGAAACTCGAGCGTGTTCCGATAGGGAAAATCGGCGGGCCGCGACTGAAAGCCGCCGGCCCTGGAATTGAGGTCCACCTGTGAAGTGGGATCCTCCCGGTCGTGGTTCCAGACCACGCTGGTGGTCATGTCCAGTACCTGGCGAATGGTCGCGTCGCCGTAACCGGAACCCGCCAGTTCCGGCAGGTAATGCGCGACCGTCTGCGCCAGGTCCACGCGGCCTTCGTGAACCAGGATGCCCATCAGCGAGCCGACCAGCGACTTGGTGACCGAGAACCCGATGTGGCGGCGGGTCGGCCCGAAACCATTGAAATACACCTCGGTCCGCACGACGCCGTCTTTCAGAAAAATGAACCCGTCGACTCCCATGCCCTTGAGAATCTGCTGCAGCGGCGCGCGGGTCGAATCGGGCGCCGTGAACGACTGTTGCAGGAGACCGGTCCGTTCGTAGGCCAGCGGGAGAACCGGCCCGGCGCCGCGGCTGACAAATTCCGTAGGGAGGATCTTGCTTATGTTCTGGAAGGACCACTTGCCCTTGTCCGGGTCGAGCGCCCAGGAGTGATCGCTGTCAATGAGCCTGTCGGGCGGCGGCGGCATCCCGCGCATGTAGTCCGTCTGGTACTCGCGCTCGGCGATCACGTAAGGCGGATCGGCGGGCAGGTTCTCCCCGGGTGCTTCGCACGAGGCCAGCGGCCAGGCCGCGCCGATCAGCAGGGCGATTCCGCCGCCGACGCCCTTGCCGTATCTTGCGACTGGCAGCCGGCCGGTCATTGTGTCAGCGGGCCCTACTTCAGTTGCGTCGCGGAGACGAGAACGCCGTCTTCGTCGCAATAGACCCAGTGGCCCGGCTGGAACCGAACGCCGCCGAACTCGACCGGGACATCCACCTCTCCGGCGCCCATCTTGGCGCTCCTGGCGGGGTTCACGCCCAGGGCCTTTACGCCCACGTCCACCCTGGCGATTTCCGACGAATCCCGAACCGCCCCGTTGATGATCACGCCGGACCAGCCGTTTGCCGCGGCCCGGGCGGCCAGCATGTCGCCCATGAGCGCCCTGGCCATTGAAGCGCCACCGTCGACTACCAGGACGCCGCCATTACCCGGCTCTCCGAGCATCTCCCGGAAGCGCGAGTTGTCCTCGAAACACCGGACCGTTCGAATCCGTCCGGCAAACCGGGTACGGCCGCCGAAATCGCGAAACTGGGTCGCACAAGTCGAACTGGTGTCCTCGTAGTCGTCGGACAGGTCAGTGGTAGGCCGCATTGTCCTGGTGTCGTATCAGGCCTGTATTGTCGCAAAAAAAGCGGATACGGCGACCTTGCATCGCCGTATCCGCCGTTTACGAATGGCGCCTCAGAACTGGGCGGTGGCCCGCAGTCCCCACTCCGCCGGTCGGCCCCGCTGGCGCCAGTTGGCGCCCACGACCCGGCTGTTCACGAAGCCGTTCATGGCGTAGACCTCGTCGGTCACGTTGCGGCCGAAGGCCGTGATCGACCAGCGGTCGAATTCGTAGGTGGCGCTCACATTCAAGAGACCATAGGAATCCTCGCCGTCGCGCTCATCGACTGCGCCGGTTGCGTCCCACAGCAATTCGTCGCGCCAGGAGTAGTCGGCTCGCAGCCGCAGCTCGTGGCCGTTCGCCAGCGGCGCGGAATAAATCGCCGACAGCGAGTACGAGAGCTCCGGCGCGAACGGGAGCGCTTCGCCGACCACCAGCAGCACGTCGCCGCGGAATTCGTCGACAACGTCCTCGTTGTACTGCGTATCGAGGAACCCGACGCTGGCCTGAATGACGAACCTGTCGCTCGCGAGCGCCGAAAGCTCGGCCTCGAATCCGCTGGCCTCGGCGCTGCCGGCATTGAAGAATGTGCGGACCTGGGATCCGCTGTTCGGATCGAACAGCGTGGTGCGGACATGGAGGTCCTCGTAATCCATGAAGAAGGCCGCCAGATTGGCACGAACGCGGCCGTCCGCCCAGTCCGCCTTCATACCCACTTCGTACGACCAGAGCGTCTCTTCGTTGAACGGGAGCAGGAAATTGTTGCCCTGGCTGTCCCGGAGAACGGTGTCGCCGATCCCTCCCGACTTGAACGCCTGCGCGGCGGTGACATACAGCATGGTCGCGTCGTTTAGGTCGTACTCAAGAGAAACCCGGGGCGACGTATTGGACCAGTCGCCCTTTGCCGATGCGCTGACGGTAGCCGGCCTGGTGCTGCGCCCGCGGGTCGACGAACTGGCTTGCGACTTCTCCTCGTTCATGTAACGAAGGCCGAGCGTCACCCGCGCGCGTTCGGTCAAGGAATAAGTGCCGCTGGCGTAGAACGCGTAGCTGTCGAGATCCTGCTGAATCGAGTTGCCCGTGTTGTAATCCCGAATGCGGGGCACGATCCCGACAAACGGAATGGCCGAATTCGAGTTGCCGGCCGCCGCACCGAAATCCAGCTCGTCGCGCAGGTAGTAGACGCCGGTCGTCAGGTTCAGCCGGTCCTGCATGTAAACGCCATTCAACTGAAATTCCTGGCTGAACGCCTCGCCGTCCAGCCAGCGCCGGTTGTTCGACACCTCCAGGACCGAACCGTCGGCGTCGAAGCCATCCGAAGTTTCGTAAGTCTTGAACGAGGTAAGCGAAACAATCGTTGTGGCGCCGAATTCGAATTCCAGCCGGCTGGTGACGGACTCCTGGTCGGTCTTGTTGCGCGCCAGCGGGTCGGTGGCATTGGAACTGAATGGATCGGTGGCTATGGATGATGCTTCGTAGCGCGGACCCGGAATATGGCCGCCGTCCACCAGCGCGTTGTATTGCGCCGGAAGCCGCGCGTTCGGGTTGACCCAGGCGTGGTAAATCGGCGATCCGTTGGAGTCCGTGCTCATCTGGTCGGCGCTCAGCAACCAGGTCGCCGTATCCGAGAGGTTCCAGAGTGCGGCAATGCGAAAACCCGTATTGGACTGACTACCGAAGTCCTTGTCGTTCGGTGTTTCTATGTAGCCGTCGGCATTTCGGGAAACGGCCGACAACTGGATAGCAAGCTGATCCTGGATCAGGGGAATATTCACCGAGGCCCTGCCATCGACCCGGCTGTAACTGCCGAGAGTAACGGAAACTTCACCGCCCGTTTCGGCCGTGCTCGGACGTTTCGAGATCACGTTGATCGCGCCGCCCAGCGCATTCTTGCCGTACAGGGTCCCCTGCGGTCCGCGCAGCACTTCGATGCGCTCGACGTCGAGCAGGTCGAAAAGGCCGCCCCAGACGTTGGTCCGGTAGATTCCGTCCACATAGGTACCCACGCCCTGGTCGAGATTGACGCGGTTGGAGGTCTGCCCGATTCCCCGAATGAAAACGATGGCGTTCTGCGAGCCGGTGCCCGACGTTCCGATCTGCAGATTGGGCGTTGACTCCGCGATGCTGAACAGGTTGCTGATCGTACGATCCGCGAGCTCCTCGCTCGTGAATGCCGTTACGGCGACGGGAACGTCCTGAAGACTTTGTTCGCGTTTCTGGGCCGTGACGATGATTTCCTCCAGCTCCGCCTGGGCCGACGCGGTCTGGACCAAGGCCAATCCCAGGAGCAGGGCGCCGACGGCGCCGAACAGCCTCAAAATTCTCGAATGACGCATGATTTTGTCCCCAAAAGCGTTTTGGATTATTCTAATCCAAAATCCAATCCTGAAACAACATCGGGGAATTGGTAAACTGAACTTTGTATTACTTAGCCAATCGGCGCAATTCATGACCAATACCAGGATGCCCGCATGGCCGAACTGAGAAACGGGGATCTCGCGCGCAGGACGGCGCACGAGATCCTGGTCATGATCCAGTCCGGCGACATCAAGCCAGGAGACCACCTCCGATCGCAGTTGCTGGCCGACAAGTTCGGCGTTTCCCGATCGCCGGTGCGCGACGCCATGCAGTTGCTGTCCGACAAGGGTGTTCTCGAGCAGCGCAGGAACCGCGGCTTTTTCGCGAGCGACAAATGGCCCGGCCGGATCGAGAAGCTGGTGGAGGCGTCGACGCAAAACCTCGAGGACCGGGACGTCTATCGACGGATCGCCGAGGACTGGCTTGCCGACGCGATCGACGAAGAGGTGACGGAGCTTTTCCTGCAGACGCGCTACGACCTGACCAAGGCCGAGCTGAAGGACATCCTGCTGCGCGCCACGCGGGAAGGCTGGGCGGAACGCAAGAAGGGATACGGCTGGCGGTTCCTTCCGGTGGCCAAGACGCCGCAGGCGTTCGAGCAGATCTACCGCCTACGCATGACGATCGAACCCGCCGCGATACTCGAGCCCACGTTTACCCCCGACCGCAAACGATTGACGGAACTGCGCGACGACCAGGAACGACTATTGGAGACCGACGTCGAGAAGCTGCGCCTGGAACGGCTTCTGAACACCGGCTCCGACTTTCACGAGAGTCTCATCCAACTGTCCGGCAACCCCTTCTTCCACATGTCGCTGGTCCGGGCCAACCGCATGCGCCGGCTTCTCGAGTACCGGGCGAAACTGGACGCGGACAGACTCTATTCGCAGTGCAGGCAGCACATCGAGATCATCGACCTTCTGGCCGAGGGCGAACTCATCGAAGCGTCCTATGCGTTGAAGAAGCACCTGCAGGGAGCGCTCGCGAAGAAGACCGCCTCGCGCCGCCCCGACCTCGTCGACTTCTAGCGGAGCGCGCGCAGGCGGACTACGGCGGCGGCCACGAAGATCGCTACCACTACGGCGGTCAATGCCAGCGAGATCGGCCGGGTAATGAAGATCCCGAGGCTTCCGTCGCCGATCAGCAGAGACTGAAGGAAAGCATTCTCCGCCATGCCTCCGAGCACGACGGCAAGAACCGTGGCCGCCGGCGAATAACCGAAGCGCTTCATGCCGAAACCCAGCAGCCCCGTCGCGAGCAGGATCCACGTTTCGATCATGCTCGAATGAAGCGCGAACGTTCCGACAATACACAGCGTCACGATCACGGGCACGACCAGGCGATAGGGCACGTCGAGAAACTTGATGAACAGCGGAATGGCCACCACGCTCATCAGCACCAGCATCAGGTTGCCCAGGTACATGCTGCCGATCAGACCCCAGACGAATTCCGGGTTATCGACGATGAGCATCGGTCCCGGCTGCAGGCCCCACATCAGCAGGGCGCCGAGCAGGACCGCCGTGGCTCCCGAGCCCGGGATTCCGAGAGAAATCAGCGGCACCATCGCCCCCGCGGAGGCCGCATTGTTGGCCGCCTCCGGGGCCACCAGTCCGCGGATGTCGCCTTTGCCGAATTCGCCGGGGTCCCTGGCCACTCTCTTCTCGACCGAATAGGCAAGAATCGAACCTATCGTCGCCCCGGAGCCCGGCAGCACGCCGGCGATGAAACCGATCAGCGACCCGCGCGCGAACGTCAAGCGCGAAATCCGGAAGTCCCCGGCCCGCGGCCAGAACGCCCTGGAAAATATCGTCACGCTGATGCGTTTCGCGGGCTTTTTGTGCTCGCCTGTGTAGATGCAATTCAGGAGCTCGCCGATCCCGAACAGCCCGATGGCCACCGGAACGAAGTAGATGCCGTCTATCAGTTCCGGCGAACCGAACGTGAACCGCTGCGCGCCGCTGATGACGTCCACGCCGACGGTTGATATGGCGAACCCCAAAAGCGCGGAGATGATGCCCTTGAGCAGGCTGTCGCCCATCAGCGTGGCCAGCAGCAGCAGCCCCAGGAAAACGATGAGGAAGTACTCCGAAGGGCCGAATGACGCGGCGAAACTCGAGAGTGCGGGCGCGAATGCGCATATCAGGACGACGCCGACCGCGCCCCCGACAAAAGAGGCGACCGCCTGCATCACGAGCGCCGGTCCGGCCCGGCCGGCCTGCGCCAGAGGATAGCCGTCGAGGGTGGAGGCCACGGTGGCGGACTCGCCCGGCGTGTTGATCAGAATCGAAGTGATGGTCCCGCCGTACATGGCCCCGTAGTAGATGCCGGCCAGCAGGATGATCCCCGCGGTGGGGTCCAGCCCCAGGGTCATCGGAATCAGGATCGCGATTCCGGCGGCAGGCCCGAATCCGGGAAACAGGCCGACCAGCATTCCCACGCACACGCCCACAACGAGGAAGACCAGGTTCTCGAGCGACAAGGCCAGGGCGAGGCCCGACGCAAGATTGGCAAAGAGGTCTTCCATCAGTACAAGGGCGCCAGCACGCCCTGCGGAAGTCCGGCCTGCAACACGACTTCGAACAACAGGTAGACCGCGGCCGAGAAGGCCACAGCGTAGACGGCGTTGAACCAGCCCCGGACGCGATTGAACCGATACAGGTAAAGGAAGGTAAACGCGAGTATCGTCAACAGGCTGCCGGCGTACGGCAGCAATGCAAGGAAAAGGGCGATCAGTCCCGTTACTTCGGCGACGTCGCGCCAGAGTGGCTGAAGCGCCGTCGCCGCTTCCCGTTGCCTGCGATACTCGCGGATAGCGTTGGCGGCGGTCGTGGCAATCAGCAGGACGCCCACGATCGCGGGGAAGAAACCCGGGCCAAGGCGGTCCGCCCTGTCGAGCAGGTCCAGTGAATACAGTGCGTATCCCGTATACGACAGGGAAAACGCAAGCAGGGCCATCGAAAAGAGAAAACGCATCGCGGACCCGGGCGCCTGGTCAGTGGATAGAGCCGAACGAATTCAGGATGCGGCGATATTCCGAGTCCGTCCGGCCAAGATAGTCCCCGAAGTCGTCCCCCCAGAGCACGGCGCCCGACAGCCCCCTGGTTTCCAGGTAGTTCTGCCATTCCGGGGTGGCGACGACCTTCTTGAGCACGGCAATCCACCAGTCCCGGACGTCGGCCGGAACGCCGGCGGGCATGACGATGCCGCGCGGCACCGCGAATTCGACCTCGTAGCCCTGCTCGACGAAGGTCGGAACCTCCGGATAGACCGTGCTCCGGGAATCCGCCGAGTACGCAAGCACTCTGAAGTTGCCGGCGGCGACCTGGCCCATGACCTCCGATGGATTCGAGACGAGGGCGTGGAGACTGGCGGACGTGAGGCCGGTCAGCAGCCCCGATCCGTTCTGAAACGGAACGTAGGTGAATTCGATTCCGGCCGATTCGGCGAGCAGACCCGCAACGACCCGGTCCGGTCCGGTCGCCCCGTTGCCGCCGATCTTCATGTCGGACTGCCTGGCGCGAGTGACGAACTCGTCCATCGAGACAAACGGAGAGTCGGTGCGCACGACCAGGAACATCGCGTCGAGGGCAAGCAGCGCGATCGGCGTGAAATCGCGCCAGGTCCAGCTGGTTTCCGACACGATGGGCGTGGTCAGGAAGCTGCCGCTGGTCGATGTAATGACATAGGCGTTCCCGGCCTGTCGCGCTACGCGTCCGTATCCGATCGCGCCGCTGCCGCCGGGGCGATTCTCCACCCGAATGTGCTGGTCGCCGTACAATTTGTACTGCCTGATGATGTCAACGACGGTGCGCGACATCAGGTCGTTGCCGCCACCGGGACCGAACGCAACCGTATAGGTCAATGGCCTGGCCGGGTACTCGGAGTCCGCGCCGGCATCGGCCCACGCGCACGCCAGGGCAAGGATCAGTGCGAGGCGGTACATGTCCAATCGATTATGGGTTTTTGCACGACAAAATACACAACTGTCCCAGAAATTCCTTCTCTTGGCACCGATATTGCATTTTGTCACACATTTAGCCAATATGTAACGCTTCGTCACGGCCAACGGCGCGAATCACTATGAATTTCCTGGTATTACCTTGCGACGGCATCGGACCGGAAATCATGGAAGCTTCGATGACGGTGCTCCGCGCACTGGACCGCAAATTCGGGCTGGAACTGGAATACGAGTATGACGAAGTCGGCTTTGCGAGTCTTGAAAAACATGGGACGACCCTGCGGGACGAGGTGCTGGAAAAGGCGGGGAATTGCGACGGCGTCATCCTCGGAACCCAGTCGCATGCCGACTATCCGCCTCCCGAGAAAGGCGGGCGAAACGTGTCCGCCGGATTCAGGGTCGGGCTGGACCTCTACGCCAATATCCGGCCCGCACGCACGCGGCCGTTTCTCCCTTCCAATCTCGCTGACGGCAAGACCATGGACCTCGTGATCATGCGCGAGGCAACCGAGGGCTTCTACCCGGACCGCAACATGACGCGGGGCTGGGGCGAAGTCATGCCGAGTCCGGACATGGCCTTGTCGACACGCAAGATCACGCGCCACTGCAGCGAGCGCATTGCCCGCCAGGCGTTTGCATGGGCGATGAAGCGCAGGAAGAAGGTCACGGCGATCCACAAGGCCAACAGTTTTCACATGACCGACGGCCTGTTTCTCGAGGCGGTCCGCGACGTCGGCCGGGAATTCCCGGAAGTGGAACTCGAGGAGCTTCTGGTCGATGCGGCGGCGGCTCACCTGGTGCGTACTCCGGAGTCGTTCGATGTGCTGGTCACCACCAATTTCTACGGCGACATTCTGAGTGACCTTACCAGCGAACTGTCCGGCAGCCTCGGACTCGCGGGATCGGTCATGGCCAGCGATACGCTGTGCTGCGCCCAGGCGCAGCACGGGTCCGCACCGGACATCGCCGGCAGGAATATCGCCAACCCCGCGTCGATGATGCTCTCGATTGCGATGCTGCTGTCCTGGATCGGCGAGCATCGCGACCGGCCGAAGTATCTTGAAGCGGGAGCGGTCATGACAGCCGCCGTGGACAAGGCGCTGGAAGACCCGAATACCAGGACAAGAGATCTCGGCGGCGGCGCATCGACCGCCGCCTTCTCGGAGGCAGTCACAAACGTGATCTGAGCCAGAGCGCCGCACCATGGACCCTCGGCGAATCACCGTCATTCACGCGACCGAAGCGTCGATGGCGCCCGTTACCGATGCGTTCGACCGGAACTGGAGCGAGGCCGAGCTGACCCATATCCTCGACGACGGCCTGTCGCGGGACCGGCAGCGCCAGCCGCAGCTGACGGACGACCTTCGCCGGAGAATTCACAGGCTCGCGGCCTATGCCGCCGACTGCGGCGCCGAGGCGGTGCTCTTCGCCTGCTCGGCGTTCGGCGACGCGATCGAGGCGGCGGCGCGGCGGCTGGCCATTCCCGTTCTCAAGCCGAACGAAGCGATGTTTCGCGCCGCGCTGGACTGCGGCGACGAACTGGCGCTGCTCGTCACCTTCGAGCCGGCGGGTCCGGCGATGGCCGCCGAGTTCGGGGAACTGGCGAACCGCGCGCAACCCTCGGCGCGCCTGACGACCGTTTACGTTCCCGGTGCGCTCGACACCTTGCGGCGCGGCGACGAATCGAAGCACAACTCGCTGATTGCGGCCGCCGCCGGCCGGGTATCGGGCGCCGACGCCATCATGCTGGGCCAGTTCTCCATGGCCTGTGCGAACGCGGATTGCGAAAGCGCCGCCAGCGTTCCGGTCTTCACCAGCCCGGACGCGGCCGTCGGGCAGCTTCGCTCTCTCCTCCACGGTAACTGAGGCGACGCGACATGCTGCTCGGAGTCATCGCCGACGATTTCACCGGCGCCAGCGATATCGCCAACGCCATCTCGCGCGGCATGACTGGCGACGACGGACTGGCGGCGACGATTTACCTGGGCGTGCCGGAAGGCGCCGATACGCGGGCGGTCGATGCCGGCGTCGTGGCGCTGAAGAGCCGATCGATACCGGCGGGCCGTGCCGTCGGCGAATCGTTGCGGGCCCTCGAATGGCTTCTGTCGCAGGGCGCAAGCCAGATTTTCTTCAAGTATTGCTCCACCTTCGATTCAACCCCGCAGGGCAATATCGGCCCGGTCGGCGAAGCGCTCGCCGACGCCCTGGGCGTCAAGGGCGTCGTGGCCTGCCCCGCTTTCCCCGAGAACGGCCGCACGGTGTACCAGGGCCACCTGTTCGTCCAGGACCGGTTTCTCAACGAGTCCGGGATGGAAAACCACCCGCTCAACCCGATGACGGACCCGGACATCCGGCGCTGGCTTCGCGCCCAGACTCAGGCGCCCGTGGGCCACTTGCCCCTGGACACCATTCGCAAGGGACCGGCGGAGGCGTCGCGGGCCCTGGACGAATGCGCCAATTCCGGCAACGTGCTGGTCATCGCCGACGCAATCGAAGACGGCGATCTCGCGATACTCGGCGATGCCGTCAAACAGGCGCCCCTGGTCACGGGAGGTTCCGCCATAGCGGCCGCCCTGCCCCGCAACTTTCCGGACAGCGCGCGTAGCCCGGGGGCCATGGACGCCGCGGGTGCGGTCAATGGACCGGGCGTGGTGCTGGCCGGAAGTTGCTCGAACGCCACGCGCATGCAGGTCGAAAACCATGCCGGGGAACACCCGTCCATCGCCATCGACGTTGCCGCCGTGATGGAGGGCCGCTTTGCGGCTGCCGAACTTTTTGCGTCGCTTGAGCGATACCGCGGCAGATCGCCGGTGGCCTATTCGAGCGACGCGCCGGACAGCGTGTCCCGGCTCCAGAATCGGTACGGCGTGGAAAGCATCGCCGCGAAGCTGGACGATCTGTTCGGGAGTACGGCGCTTATGCTCAGACAGGCAGGCTTCGAACGCATCGTGGTGGCCGGCGGCGAGACATCGGGCGCGGTGATCGACGCACTGGCCCCGGCGCGGCTCGCGGTGGGCCGGGAAATCGACCCGGGCGTGCCGGCCTTGTACTCGCCGGATGCGGGCGATGGCTATGCGATTGCCTTGAAGTCGGGCAATTTCGGGGCGCCGGACTTTTTCGAGAAGGCCCTGGCCGTAATGGCGGGACAATAGCGCCATGAATCCTGAAAACAGGCTGCGGGACGAAATCGCCCGGCTCGGCCGGTCGCTGTTCGAGCGCGGGCTGACGTCCGGCAGCACCGGAAACTTGTCCGCGCGCCTGGACGGCGGCTACCTTGTGACGCCCACCGACACCAGCCTGGGCTTTCTCGACCCGGCCAGGCTGTCGCGGCTCGATTCCCAAGGCAACTGGATCGACGGCGACAAGCCGACCAAGGAAGGATTCCTGCACCTTTCGATGTATCGCGCTGACGCGGACAGGCAAGCCGTCGCCCACCTGCATTCGACCTACTCCGTGTGCCTGTCCTGTCTTCGCGATCTGGATACCGAGGACATGCTTCCGCCGATTACTCCCTACGTGCTGATGAAGGTCGGCCGGGTGGCGAGGGTCCCGTTCTTCCCGCCCGGCGACGAAGCGCTGGGCCCGGTCATCGAAGAAAAGGCCCGGACCCATTCCGGAATCATCATCGCCAATCACGGGCCGGTCGTAGCCGCCCGGTCGCTGCGGGCCGCCGTGTTCGGCATCGAGGAAGTGGAAGAAAGCGCGAAACTGGCTTTCCTCCTGCGCAACGAGGACGTCGAATTCATTCCCGAGGATTATCGGCAGACCCTGCTGAAATCGGGGAAGTAGCGTGGACCGCAGGGAATTTCTTCACAAGGCGGGCCTGTTCTCCGCTGCGGCGTGGGTCGGGATGCCGGCCGCTGCCGATTCGCAATGGTCAGAAGGCCGGATCAGGCACCTGATTCCGCTATCGAACCACGATAGCATTCGGATCAAGGCGTCGTTTGCCGAACCGCAGTCCGGGCCGCATCTGAAGATCAGCTCTACGACGTTTCCGAGCCGGCAACGTGACAGCCAGGGTCGCTTCTGGTCGTTCCATGCGACTGGGCTGGAAAGCGACACGGAGTACGAGTTGGAACTGCAAACCGGCGGAGGCGGCCGATTGGCGGAAAGCTGGCCGCTGCGAACCGCGCCCGCCCCGGATGCGTCGAAGGAGCACCTGCGGGTGCTGCTCTACACCTGCGCGGGCGGTCCGGACAACGCGCAATGGCTGAGCGGGGAATGGCGATTCCTGCCGGTCGCCACCCGCCGGAGACTCCTGCGACGGGCGCTGGACTTCAGGCCCGATATCGCGATCGGTATCGGCGATCAAACCTATTTCGACCAGTGGATTTCGCCCCGCAAGCGCGGCGGGCAGCACGCGGCGAACCGCGAGCGAATCTACGGCCGGTACGGAAAATTCGACCGCGACAGGCCGCTATACGGATCGAACAACGAGATCGTGCTGACCCGGTGCCTGGACGAACAGATCGCGAGCCTCTACGGAACCGACTTTCGCTCGATTCCGCTCATCCTGACTCAGGATGACCACGATTATTTCGAGAACGACGAGGGAACGGACGAATTCGTGACCTTTCCGCCCGGCAACTTCAGCGCCCGTCTCGGACGGGCGCAGCAGAGCCTGTATTTCCCGGAGTTCCTGCCTGACCCCGATCGCCCGGTCCACCTCGCCGGTTCGCATGCCGACGGCATCAGCGAATCGTACGGGTCCTGCCGCTGGGGGCAGCTGGCCGAGTTCCTGCTCTACGACTGCCGCCGGTTCATGTCCCTTGCCGGACCGTCGGCAAGATTCGTCGAAGAGGACGCCGAACGATGGATCACGGCCCGCACCCGGGATGAGACGGCCGTTCGCCACCTCGTGCACGTTCCATCCACTCCTTTCGGCTGGACGGCGGGCAAGTGGGGCGAGTGGTACCCGGATGTTCTGCAGCCGGACGGCAGCCTCGGAGTGGAGCAAGCCAAACCGTATTGGCAATCGGGATGGTTCAGTCAGCACCAGCGGCTGCTGTCGGCGATCGGTGGACAGAAATCGAGGCTGCCGATGGTCGTGTCGGGCGATTTGCATGCGGTCGCGGCCGGCCGAATACTCGAGAGCGGCGGGATGGGCCTTGGCTCGCCCGTCAACGTCTTTCTCTCCGGTTCGATCGGTACGGGGAACGGTTGGCCCAGCGCCGCCCGCGGGGTCGGCGCGTCGCCGCCCGATAATGTGCTGACGCACGAACACATGGAGCCGGTGGAAAGAAACGGCTTCACGATCCTGGATATCGATCCCGACGGACTGACGGTCCGGCAGTTCGCATGGGACCGTGCTCTGGGCATTGAAGCCATCGACACCCTTGACCCCCTTTCGGAACTGCGACTGGATTGGAAATGATGGAAATGAATCTGAGCTCCAAAGACATCGAAGCGTTTCACGCGGATGGAGTCGTACCCTTGCGCGGCGTCGTGGACGCGGAGTGGCGGCGAGTCATTGCCGACGCCATCGAGGCCGACATCGCGAACCCGGCGCCCTACTTTCACGGCTATGAGCCGGAGGACGGGAAGGGACGCTTTCACGGCAACCTGCGCACCTGGGAATTCCACGACGGCTTCCGGCGTTTCTGTTTCGAATCGCCCCTTCCGCGCATCGCCGCGCGGATCCTCGACTGCAGCCGGATCAACCTGCTCTACGACCAGCTCTTCGTCAAGGAACCCGGCACGGCCAATCGCACCCGCTGGCACAACGACCAGCCCTACTGGCCCGTCACCGGCTACCAGATCCTGTCGTTCTGGGTGGCCCTCGATCCCACCACCGCCGAGACCGGCGCGCTCGAGTTCGTGCGCGGCTCCCACCGCTGGGGGCGGTTCTACCAGCCGGAGGTGTTCGGGCGGGCCAACGTCGAAAAATATGAAAGGAACCCGGACTACGTAACGGTGCCCGATATCGAATCGGCGAGGGACGACTACGACATCGTCAGCTTCGATCTCGAACCCGGGGACGTGTACGCCTTCCATGCGCTGGTGCTGCACGGCGCCGGCGGCAACACCAGTGACCAGGTCCGCCGGCGCGGCTACACGGCCCGGTATACGGGCGACGACGTCATCTATTCCAGCCACCCCGGCACCAACCGTGCGTTGCGCAACAGCCTGCTCACGGACGGCGACCGTCTCGACAGCGACCAGTACCCGCTGGTCTGGAAAGCCTGACAGCCGCGCGAAGCAGTTGGGGGGTTCAGGGGAAATAGCCGTGCTCTTCCGCCGGGTCGAGCGGCCAGCGGGTTCGGTATGCGCGGGATGAGTTCATGAGCACTTCCCTTACCAGTATCCAGGTCAACACGATCCCGGTGACGCCTACGGCAGCCGCCGGCAACTCCAGGTAATCGGCGAAAAAGAACAGTGAAACCGCAATCCACAACCCTGTTGCCGCAAATGCCGGAACGATCATCCAAGCCTGCTTCGAGAAAGTCGCTTCAGGAGTCAGGTGCAAGTAACCAGGGACAAGAATGCAACTCGCGATTCCCGCAGCACCCATGCTGAACAGAAAAACGGGAACAACGGAATGACTGCCGTAAAACTGTAACGCCAGGAAAGCGGTCATCAGGCAAGACAACAGCATGGCCAGGGCCACCATGACAGTCAGCCGAATACTGATCTGGTTTGCGCTCAGGGGCAGGGTCCTCAAGACCCTGAGACAGGAGAGTTTCGTTGCCAGGAATGCGCCAAGCAGCAATAGATTTGTGGCCGGAAAGACGCGCAGGAGGAATATCTCCATCTCAGCAGCAGGAAAATCCGACAACAGTTCCAGCATCTTCCAGGGAAGAAAAAACATAAGGTTAAGGAGAAATGCTGCACCGGCGCTGTAGAGGAAAAAATGCACTGCAAACAGCCGGAATCCAGTCAAGCCGCTTCCTATTCGAATGCGCCTTTTTTCTTGCCGAATTGCGGGCCGCGCATCGGCCACGGTGTTTGAGTCCGCCCGGCATACCGAGTAGAGCCGACTCAGTGCCAGTAGCGACAGGACCACCCCCAAGAGCAGAAGCAGTATCGGATACCGGACCCCGGTCTGTTCCAGGTCAATCCAGCGAAGCGTCGCGAACGGGATGGCCAGAAAAGCGACATATCCGAGAATGGCAAGGAAACCGGCTTTCGCCCGCCTCCGGCTTCTGTAAGTCCAGAATCCGGCGCCCGATGAGGCGGCGGCGAGAAACCAGCAGGAACAGCCGGCGAAAGGCAGGGCCAGACCGGTAAGCGCGGTGCCCCAGGAAAGAGAATCCACTGGGGATAGAAGCGCATACAACACGCTGAGAACCCAGACCAGGATCGCTGGAGCGATCACTCTTCGCCACCAGATCACAATCATTCGGACCCTTGCCGACACCGGCAACAGAGCCGTGGCCCGCCCCCACGCAAGAGAACATTCCCTGCCCAGCAAGCTGCCGACAAGCGGCGCATAGAAAAACAAACCCGCCAGGATCCAAGAAAAAATACTCGTTTCGTGGAGGTCCGAATTCCGGGCCATGCCGCCCAGGGGCAGCACGAGAAGTGCCACGTACCCCATGACACCAAGCGGCAGGCGTAAAAGACTCAGTTCGACCGGGCGATTCATCACAGGCCAACCATCATTCGACCAGCGCGGTGAAAAGTTCTTCGAGGGTCACCGGCTTAACGGAAATTCCCTTGGCGCCGCAGCCGGCGAGGGACTCGCGGTATTCGTCCGCCGACTCGGTAAGTACACGCTGCCTGTCGCCGTCGCGTTCGATGACACGTGCGCCGGGCGGCGGGGCGCCGTCCAGCGAAAAGCTGACCTGGCGGTGGGTCTCCAGCAGGTGATCGGTGCGGCCCTCCAGCAACAGCCTGCCTTCGTGAATGACGCCGATATGGTCGGTAAACCGCTCGAGATCGGTGAGGTTATGCGACGAAATCAGGACCGTGTGGTTCTGGTCACGCATCAATGCGAGCAGTTCGGCGAACAGGTCTTTCTTCGACAGCGGGTCCAGCCCGATGGTGGGTTCGTCCATGATGAGGACCCGCGGGCGGCGCGCGAGCGCCAGGACCAACCCGAGTTTTATGTTGTTACCCAGCGACAGCGTCGCGATCTTCGCGTCCGGGTCGATCCTGAAGCGCTTGAGCAGATCGTCGCAATAGTCCTGGTCCCAATCGGGGTAAAAGGCGCCGATAAACCGGACGGCGCGCCGCACGTATTTCCACGGCACATAGCTGGTCTGCGGGCTCACGTAGGCCGCGGCCTGCTTCATGGCGACTTCATCCTTCATGTGGTCGCACCCGAGGACCCGGATTTCACCGGCCTGGGGCAATCCCAGACCGAAGATGAGATCCAACGTGGTCGTCTTTCCGGCGCCGTTGGGGCCCACCAGGCCGTAGATGGCGCCGGAGGGCACGCTGAGGTCCAGAGGGCCCAGTTGG
This sequence comes from Gammaproteobacteria bacterium, assembly GCA_009838035.1. NCBI lineage: Bacteria > Pseudomonadati > Pseudomonadota > Gammaproteobacteria > Gammaproteobacteria bacterium. The sequence continues at coordinate 64,455 of VXSK01000017.1, read as the reverse complement.
AAGCCCGGAAAGCTCTTGCTCAGGCCGCGGATTTCGATGGCGTTTTGCATTCTTCTTCCTCGGAGAGGGTTTCGCTTGTAATTCGGTTGACGAAGGACCTGGCCTGTCGTGGATTCAGGCCCGATTCGGTTGCTTCCTGAACGGCGGAACGAATCAACGCCTCCGCACTCCGGCGCTTGGCTTCACGGCTGCGCTTGCGTCCGTCGGTCGCGACAAACGTCCCCAGGCCCTGGCGCCGAAAAATGATTCCTTCGCGCTCCAGCTCCTCATAGGCGCGGCGAACCGTGATGATGCTGACCAATAGTTTCTCCGCAAGCAGGCGGAAGGAGGGGAGCGGAGTGCCGCCGGGTAGCCGACCTTCCCCGATCTCGCGCTTGAAGCCGTTGACTATCTGCTGATACAGCGCGCCCGATGCGGCGGGCGAAATCGGACCGATCCGGTGGGCGACGTCGTTCGGCACACTCATTCTGGTGTGTATATTTAACATATACAGTTGGACGAAGCAAGGCGATCGACGTCCGCCGCCTAAACGCGTTTCTTTGCTATCGCCCTAAATCGGCCGGACCGAACCGGCGTCAGCGCCTCATACGCCGAGATCCTCGAACAACTCGTCGGCGCTGCCGAAACGCTTCCCCTTGCCCTGCTCCAATTCGTCCATGGCCTTCCGGGTGGTTCGATTCGGCGCCCGCAAACTCAATGGCCAACGAAGGAGAAAAATGCTGAGCAGGAAGGACGCGAGCCCGATCGCCGGTCCCAGGAGCAGTTCATCGGGCCACAGATTCCGCACAACTTCCCACCAGACAATAAACCCGGCAAATACAAGAAACGAAGCCAGGGATTGAAGCCCGCTCCGGCTAGGGAACCAAAAATAGACCGGAACCAGCAGGCTCGCGGTCCCCGCGATTCCAATGAATTTCAAGAAAGCAGGTCCGGCGATCTCATTGCCTTCCACGTATGACACGGCGAGCGTGAGCAGGATCACCTGCGCCAAGAGCACGGCCAGAGTCAGACCGGTAAGTCTCAGGTGCAGCTGGTTCGTGGTATAGCGATGTCCTTCACCCTTTTCGATCGCACCGCGAAAAGACACCGCTATACGCCAGCAGACATAGCCGTACAGCAGTACCCAAAAGCCGCCAAGGAGTGTGATTCCACCGGCCAGCAAAGCGAATGCCCACCAAGCGATGGTGATGATCGGCGTTATGCCAATGTTTCGCCAGAACAGATTGACCATGCAGTGTTCAATCGTACCTGAAAATTTCCTGAAACTCGCGACGTACGGAACAAGAGGCGGTGTCGCGGGAGATGGGCAGGCCGCGCGCCGCTGACTGCTGTTGCGAAGAGGTGTTTCCGCGGAAACACTTTCCGGCGCCGCATCCCAGCACGGCGGCAATGCGGGTCGTCGTCGGGGTGTTTCCGCGGAAACATCTGCGGGCGCCGCAATACAACTTGCATGACAAGGCCGAGCAAATCGGCAGTGCCCGGGAAACGGGAATTCGATGATCCGAATCGAGAGGGCGGGACGCCCTCGCTCCCGGGCTAGTCGTCGCTGGGTTTGAAGGCTTCTTCGAGGGCCTTTTGGATCGGGGGCGGAGCGGTGGCGTAGTGGTCGAATTCCATTGTGTAGGCGCCCTCGCCTCCGGTCATTGACTTGAGCCGGGTCTGGAAATCGCCGAGTTCGCCGATCGGCGCCTCGGCGGAAATGATCACCTGGTTGCCGGGGATGGAGTTGTTGCCGCTGATGCGGCCGCGCGATCCGGACAGGTGGCCGGCGATGTCGCCCATGTGCTGGCCGGGCGTCGTGACCTCGATCTTCGCGATCGGCTCGAGCACGATGGGCCGGGCCTTGCCGATCGCGTTCAGGAAGGCCTTCTTGCCGGCGGCGACGAAGGCGACTTCCTTGGAATCGACCGGATGGTGCTTGCCGTCATACACGGTCACGCGGATGTCCTGCAGCGGGTAGCCGGCCACCGCGCCTTCCAGCAGCACCTGGCGCACCCCCTTCTCGACCGCCGGCATGAACTGTGACGGGATCACGCCGCCCACCACCTTGTCGACGAACTCGAAGCCGCCGCCGCGTGGCAACGGTTCGATGTTCAGGAATACTTCGCCGAACTGGCCCGCGCCGCCGGTCTGCTTCTTGTGACGGTGATGCCCTTCGGCCTTGCGCGTTACCGTCTCGCGATAGGCGATGCGCGGCTGACGGGTCTCGACCTCGAGGTTGAACTCCTCGCTCATGCGGTCGAGGATGACCCGCAGGTGCAGTTCGCCCATGCCGCGCAGGACGGTCTCGTTGGCCTGCGTATCGAACTCCAGCAGCAGGCTGGGGTCCTCGGCGGTCAGCTTGGCGAGCGCGTCGGACAGCTTCTTCTCGTCGCCGCGCCGGGTCAGTTCCAGCACGACGCCGTGCATCGGCGCCGGCAGTGGCGCGTCCGCGAACTCGAGCCGGTCGTGCGCGTGTTCCGCGTGCAGGACGCCCCCGTAAGAGAGTTCGTTGATCTTCGACAGTGCGGCGATGCCGCCGGGGCCGACCGACTGGACTTCCTGCGACTCGGCGCCCTGAAGCGCGTACAGGTGCGCCGCCTTGATCGCCTTGCGCTGGTCGTCGAGATAAAGCGAATCGCCCACGTTCACCTGGCCCTGAAAGACGCGGAAAACGCCCATCTTGCCGACGTACGGATCGACGTTGATCTTGACCAGCAGCGCGACCGCGTCGGCGTCCTTGTCCGCCTTCAGCGCGACCGCCTCGCCGTTCAGCGAGCAGGCCGGCGAATTGCCCTCGCGGGGCGACGGCGCAAGCTGGTTCATCGCATTGAGCAGCTGGTTGATGCCGGACCCGGTGGCGGCGGATACGAAACACACCGGCACCAGGTGGCCGCGGCGCAGCGCGCGTTCGAATGCGCCGTGCAACTGCTCCGGGTTCATGTCCTCGCCCTCTTCCAGGTACAGCTCCATCAGGTCGTCGTCCAGTTCCACGACCTGGTCGACGATGGCGGTGTGCGCCCCGGCGACGGAATCGAAGTCGGTGTCCGCGTCTTCCGGATTGAAATAGCAGTCGGCCACCCGCGCGGCGTTGTCGGCCGGCAGGTTCAGCGGGATGCACTCGCGCCCGAAGGACTCGCGGATCTGTTCCATCAGGCCGGGCAGGTCGGCGGTCTCGCTATCAATATGGCTGACCACGATGAAACGGGCCAGCTTCATTTCCCCGGCCGCGTCCATCGCGCGGCGGGTCATCAGTTCGATGCCGGCCGCGGCGTTGATGACCACCATGGCGGTCTCCGCGGCCGGCAGCACGCTCAGCGCCCGCCCGGCGAAATCGGCCGAACCCGGCGTGTCGATCAGGTTGACGTTGGCGCCGTCGTGCTCGAAATGGCAAAGCGCGACGTCGGCGGAATACTGCAGGCGCTTCTCTTCGGGGCGGTAGTCGCACACCGTGGTGCCGCGTTCGATGCTGCCGGGCGTCTTGATCGCGCCGGAAGCCGCCAGCAGCTTCTCGGCCAGCACGGTCTTGCCGGCGCCGGAATGGCCGAGGAGAACGATGTTGCGGATGGAAGCGGTGGATGGATGGGTCATGCTTGGCAGTCCTCGGCTGTACTCGAAGGGGCGACCTAGGTGGCCTGGCTTTCCGGTTGTGCTTCGCCGGAATCTTCCGGGTCGCCCGGGGCGTCCATGATCGCCGGCCCGGGCTCGAGTTCAGGTTCAGGTTCGGGCGGATTTTCCAGGATCTCCTTCAGGTTGGCCAGACCCTGCTCATACGCCGAACCGACCATACCGTCCATCATCAGCGCCACGTAGCCCATGAACGGGCTCCCGCCCATGTTCGTCTCGAGTGTCCAGGTCAGGACCGAGCCTCCGTCGGCCTCGTCGATCAGGTAGTCCGCAACGGCCAAGCCCTGCGCGCCGAAATCCAGGTTGGTGCGAACCAGCGAATACGGCTTGCTCTCGATGATCTCCTGGATGCCGTCGCCCACTTCCGGGTGATCGCTGTACCACATCATGCGCGACCCCGCGCCGGTCGCGGGTCCCTCGTAAACATAGCGCGTGTCGGGATCGATCAGTGCCCACGGCTGCCAGCTGTTGAACTGCCGGAAGTCGTTGACCATCTCGAACACGGCCTGCGGCGGCGCGTCGATTTCCATCGAGCGTTCCACGCGAACGTCCTTCGGAAGCAGGAAGCCGACGACGAAAAACAACACCAGCAGCGCCACGATGCCGATCAGTATTCTCTTGATGATGACCATGCTGAACCCCTCTTGCCGGAACCCCTGCCCGCGCGTCGGACAGGGTGCGGGAATTTACCACAGCCCCGCCGCTTTGAGGCAATATGCGCTCTCCGGCGTCGCGCCGCGACACCGGTTCGCCTCCGGCAACGAAAAAGGGTAAGTCCATGTCAAACGCTCCACCGCTGCGCTTGAGCCGCGCTTTCGCCGACACGGCCAAGGGCCGCATTCACTACCGTTACCACTTTCCGGGCTCGGCGAAGGGCACGCTGCTCATGCTGCATGCCTCGCCTACGTCGTCGTGGAGCATGCGCACGCTGGGCGGGGCGTTGGCCGAGACCCTGAACGTGGTTTGCCCGGACACGCCGGGCAACGGCGACTCGGACGCGCTGCCGATGGAGCAGCCCCGCATCGAGGACTTCGCCGTTTCCATGCTGGCGCTGCTCGACACGCTGGGAATCGAAAGCGCCTCGGCCTACGGCAGCCATACCGGCGCGCACACGGCCATCGAACTGGGGATCACCGCGCCGGAGCGGATCGGCAAGGTCATCCTGGACGGGATTGCGCTGTTCGAAGGCGAGGAGCGCCAGGACATGCTGAGCAACTACGCGCCGGAGGTGCACCCGGACCTGGAAGGCCGGCACTACCTCTGGGCGTTCCAGTTCATGCGCGACCAGAACATCTTCTTCCCCTGGTTCAAGCGCGACAAGGAGCATCTGCGCGGCACGGGCATCGTGGCGCCGGAACTGCTGCACAAGGCGACGGTGGAGGTGCTGAAGGCGCTCACGACCTATCACAAGGCGTACCGGGCGGCCTTCTCGCACCGGGTTCGCGAGCGCATGCCGCTTTTGACCTGCGAGGCGCTGGCGATCTGCGACGAGCAGGACCCGCTGCTCGAACACACCCGCGTGGCTGCTGCGCTTGCACCGCGCGCGCGCTTCGTCAACATGCCTCCCTACGAGGACCCGGACTTCCTGGCCCGCAAGGTCGGCGCAATCCGCGATTTCGTTATTGGTTGATCAGAGGAGGGAGCCGGGGTCGTCGGAGCCCATCATCGCTTCGCGCAGCGCCGGCAGCGGCGCGTTGCCGAGCGACAGCAGTTGCTCGTGAAACTCCTTCCAGGCCGCGCGCCCGCCGCGGTCCGCGGTCCAGTCCTCGCGCATCTTCACGATGATGAGCTTGCCCAGCGTGTAGACGAAGTAGTCGGGATCGTAGGTGCCCCTGAGCGCCTGCTGCTGCGCGTTGCCCGGGTCCAGGTAGGCCAGTTCCGCGAACATCCGCTGCGAGGTCTCGACGTCCATACCCTCCACGTGCAATCCGATGGATGACAGGAAGCGCACGTCGCGCATCAGCGCGTCGAGGATCTGACCCACCCTGAGCAGCGGCTTTCCTTCGCCCAGCCCCGCTTCCTGCATCAGCTCCTCGGTGTAGTGGGCCCAGCCCTCGCTCAGCATGGCGTTCCAGAAGATCTTGCCCATCCGGTTGGCCGAGCGCTTGATATAGAGCGAATGCAGGAAATGCCCGGGCCAGACTTCATGCACCGAGGTGTTGAGCAGGTCGGCTTCGCCGGGCACGTACTGCCGCTGCACTTCGGGCGGCCATTCCGGGTCCGGGCCGGCGATGTAGTAGATGGCGGGCAGGCCTTCCTCGTAGGCGCCGGGAATCTCGATGTAGGCGGAATTGGTGCGCCGGTAGGCGGGCGCCTCCGCCACGAAGGCGGTCTCGTCGCTGGGAATGCCGACGATGTCCGCTTGGACCAGGAACTCCTTCAGCTCCGGCAACTGTTCGTTGGCGCGGGCCACGGCGCCCTGTTCGGGTTTGTCGTCGCGCACCATGGCGGCGCATTCGGCAATCGTGATTTCCGGATCGACCAGCTTGCAGGTCGATCGCAGGAGCTCCAGATTGCGCGCCAGGTCAGCCTGCGCCACGCCCTTCAGCGTCTTCCAGTCCAGGTCGATCCGGTAACGGCGCCAGAGCAGTTCCCGGTAGCGTTCTTCGCCGAGGGCGAAGTCGCCGCTCGCATCCTCGAGGCGCAGCTCCAGCCAGGTCTCGACTTCACGCAGGGCCTGCACGGCGGGTGCCAGCGCTTCGGCAAACGCCGCCTGGAGGTCCTCGTCCTCGACATCGGCGAACAGGCCGGGCGCGTCGCCCTCGAGATGCGACGCCAGTCCGCCGAAGTTGACCAGAGCGGTGCGAACGAACGGCCGCGCAAAAGGCGGCTCGAGCGCGCCGCGCATCTGCTCCAGATAAGCCGGGATTTTCTGCAGGTGGGCGGTCAGTGCCGCGAGCCGCTCGTCCTTGCGTGCGTATTCGCGCGATACGTAGACGCTGGGGCTCAGGCGCCCCGCGTACCAGGCCGGGTTGCGCAGGTGATACTCCGCCACCTCCACGCTGAACAGCATGCTCTCGATGGAGGCAAGGAGATGACTGCGCTCAAGGTCCTGTTCCGGACTCAGGGATTCCGAGGGAAACTCCTCCTGCGCCCTTCGGACGTACTGCCGCAGCATGTCGCCGCGCTCGCGAATCGCCCGCGCGCTCATGTCCGGAAGCTGCCCGTCGAATTCGTGGCGGCCGGCCCACACGGCGCGCGTCGGCTCGGCGGCGTACAGGTCGTCGATGAATTCCCCGGTGAATCGTTCCCACCCGGGTTCGGCAATGGCCACCGGCTCCTCCTCCGGCGCCTCTCCGCCGCATCCCGAAATCGCACCGGCCGCCGCCGCCAGGGCGGCAAGCAGGCCAAGGGAAGTTTCGCGCAGGTTCATGAGAACAGAAATTGTATCTGTCCCGCGAGGCCGGCGCCGTGTCGAGCAGCTAGTCCTCTTCCTCGTGCCGGAAATCGCGGTGGCAGTCCCGGCAGGCGTCGGCCAGCCGCTTCAGCGACTGCACCATGAACTCACGGTCTCCGGACCCGGCCGCGGCAACCAGGTTACGCCCCTCGCGCTCGGCCGCCTCGGCCCGGTTCAGAAACTGTTCGGGCCTTTGCCAGATGCCCGGCAGGGCCGATGTGTCGCCTTCGTCGGATCCCGGCGGAAACAACGAACTGACCAGTTGCGCGTTGAGTCCGAGCGAGGTGGCCTGGGTTTCGACGTGACGTTCATTCACTTCCAGGTTGCCGGCCAGCAACTCCGTCAGCGCCGTCAGGTGCGCCGCCATGCTCAGCATGACGTCCTTGCGGTAATCGATCATGCCTTGTTCGTCCGCCGTGGCGACGGCCAGCAGAACAACGGCGCCGATGGCCGTTGCGATTCCCCGGATCATGCGGCCCGCCCGCATCGGATCAGCCCGGCGGCGCACCGCGCCGCGACACGGGTGTCGGGCGGCGACGCGGGCGGGACACGGCGCTAGAGCTCGCGCAGGGCCGCGGTGACCTGCGTGGTCGCCGCCCGCACGGCGGGAAAGAACCCGCCCACCAGGCCCACTATCAGGGCCGCCGCGATTCCCTGTCCGAGGAGGTCCGGCGTAACGGCGAAATTGAACACGACCTGGCTGAAACTGGCGGCCAGGGTGGACGCCTGAAAGCCGTTCAGGGCGAACCAGGCGATGGCGCAGCCGAGCACGCCCCCGAGAAACGCCAGCACCACCGACTCCAGCAGGGTCGCCAGGGCGGTGGGAAAGGAACCGAAGCCGACCGCCCGCAGCGTGGCCAGCTCGCGCGCCCGGGCGGAAATGGATGCATACATGGCGTTCAGTGCGGCAAACACGGCGCCGATTGCCATCAGCACCGAAACCGGAACTGCGATCCAGCGGATCAGCGAGGCCGTGTCCTCGGCCTGCTCGGAGTAGAACTGCTTCTCGCTCCAGACGTCGACGGCCAGCCGCTGATCATCGCCCAGCGCCTCCTCCAGTCGCGTACGTCCTTCCGCGCCGTCCACGCGGGCGCGCACCACCTGAAAGCCGTTGCCGAGCTGATATGCCGACTGGAGCACGTTGACGTCGCACCAGAGTTCGGATTCGAAAACGGAGCCGCCGGTCTCGAACACTCCGGTCACGAGCCATTCGGTCTTCCCGAATCGGATGGTCTGCCCGGGCTCCAGGCCCACGAACTGGTTGCGCGCGCCGCGGCCGACGATCAGTTCAAACCGTCCCGGAGTGAATTCCGAACCCTCCGTCAGCCGATAGTCCTTGCGCAGCGCATAGCCGGGGGGCTGTATGCCGCGCAGCGCGATGTTGGCCTCCGTCCCGGACGACTTGCCCACGGCATTGACGATCCAGAACAGTTCCGCGGAAACCTCGGGTTCTCCCTCCGCGTCCCTGGAGATGCCCGGGGCGTAACGAATCACGTCCGCCTGCTCTCCGGAGAAGCGGCTGTTGAGTTCCGCGGTCGAGCCACTGCGCAGGACCAGGGCCACGTCTTCCTGACCGGTCCCTTCCATGGTCTTCTCGAATCCCGACGCCATGGACAGAACGCCCGCGAACACGCCGGTCAGCGCGGCGATACCGGACATGGCCACCGCGGCCGTGCCGGGCCTGCGCGGCAGGCTGCGGAGGTTCAGGGCCGAGAGGGCCGCCGTCTGCGTCAGCCAGCCGAACACGGCACTACGTGGTGCGCAACAGCGCCACGATGTCCAGCCGGAGCGCCCGGATGACCGGCGGAAGCACGGATCCCAGGCTGATCGCCAGCATCAGCGCCAGGCCCAGCGTTATGGAAAATGTGCCGATTTGCAGGCCGGCAGGGAACACGGCGCCCATGATCCCGGCCACGACCGTGAGGGCGCCCCATCCCAGCGCCATTGCCAGGATGCCCACGGGCAGAACCAGCAGCAGGCCCTCCAGGACCGTCAGCCGGAAGATGCTCCCGGAGGTGAAGCCCAGCGTCTTGAGCACGCCCATTTCGTGAATCCGCTCGCGCACCGACTGCGCCATCGTGTGGCCGGTCACGAGCAGGATCATGAACACGACCGCCGCCAGGATCAGCGTCACGATCAGGCCGATGTTGCCGAACTGCTGCGCGTATGCCTGGGCGAAGGCCGCCTCGGTGTTGGTCTTGGTCTCGGCCGGCGAATTCTCGAATTCCGCGTCGATCGAGGCCATCAGGTCCTCGATCGGCATCGAGCCGTTACCCTTGGAAACGTACCAGCCGACGGTGCCCTTGCCGAAGGCCCGTGCCTCGTCGAAATAGTCGTAATGGAACAGCACCACACCTGCATTCATGCCGGCGTCGGTGTCGTCGAATATGCCTTCGATTTCGAATTCCCAGACGTCGCTGCCGTTGTTTCGCGTCCATATGCTGGACCTCAGCGGAACGAGGTCGCCGATTTCCCAGCCGTACTGCGTGGCCACCGGCCGGCCCACGATGGCTCCGCCCCGATTGGCCAGCCAGGCCTGCCTCTGTTCCTCGTCCAGCTTGATTTCGGGATTGAGCGCCAGGTATTCCTCGGCCACGACCGGGTACTGGGCGAATTCGGGATTGTCCTGGTAGCGGGCGCCGAACCAGGTTCCGTGGGACACCGCGTCGACGCCGGGCAGACGCGCGATCCGCGACTGGTAGGCCACGGGCAGCATCATGATCAGCGAAACCTTGTGCGAGGTCAGCAGCCGCTCCTGCGCTTCGACGCCGACATCGCTCAGCGAGAACGCGATCCGCAGGCCCTCAAGCAGGGTAAAGAGAAAGAACACCACGAGCACCGCCAGCATCGTGAACACGGTGCGGATGGGCTTGCGCCACAGGTTGCGCCAGATCAGCGTGAAGCGGTTCATCAGTGGATCTCCTCCGGCGCGGCGCCCAACTCGCCCTTGTCCAGGTGCAGCACTCGGTGGGCGAAGGACGCGGCGCGCGGATCGTGCGTGACCATGACGATGGTCTTGCCGTAGTGGCGGTTCAGCCGTTGCAGCAAACTCATGATTTCGTCGGCGGTCGCACGGTCCAGGTCGCCGGTGGGCTCGTCGCACAGCAATATGGGCGGATCGGACACGATGGCGCGCGCTATCGCCACCCGCTGCTCCTGGCCGCCCGACAGCTCGCGCGGATAGTGTTTGGCCCGGTCCGCCAGGCCCACCAGTTGCAGCGCGGTGTTGACGTGCTTCCTGCGCTGCGAGGCCGAAAGGGAAGTCAGCAGCAACGGCAGGCCCACGTTGCGGGCGGCGGTCAGCACGGGCAGCAGGTTATAGAACTGGAAGATGAACCCGATGTTGCTCGCCCGCCACTTCGCCAGCGCACCCGTCGACAGCCTACTGATGTTCCTGCCGTCCACCTCGACGTCGCCTTTGGTCGGCTTGTCGAGACCGCCCAGCAGGTTCAGGAGCGTGGTCTTGCCGGACCCCGACGGGCCCATCAGGCCCACGAAATCGCCATTTTCGATGGCCAGCGAGATGCCGTCCAGCACGCGCACGAGCTCGCGCCCCTTGCGGTAATTCTTGCTGACGTCCGTCAAACGGATCAATTCTCGGGCCATGAATCGCGCTCTCGTATTCGGTGCCGGGTCAAGGATATTGAATTTCCGCTCCGTCGGATAGCCCCGCGGGCGGATCGAGGATGACCCTGTCGCCCGGCGACAGTCCGGAAAGAACCACCACTCTCCGGCCGTCGCGCTCGCCCGCCGCGACGCTGCGGCGCACGGCCCGTCCGTCTTCCGCCACGTAAACCCAGTGATCGTCCGCCTGTCCCTGCAGGGCCGACGAGGCGATGCTCAGCCGGTCCGGGCCGGCCACGGCTGCCGGCGCTGGTTGTCCCGCCTCGATGAACGATACCTTTGCGCCCATGTCCGGAAGAATGCGAGGGTCCCGCTGGAGAATGCCCACCCGCACCCGGACCGTGGCCTTCTCGCGGTTGGCCGCCGGCACGATCGCGATCACCTCCGCGGGAATGCGCCAGGAAGGATAGGCGTCCAGTCGCGCCGTCACCGCGCCTCCGGGACGCACGCGCTGCAGGTAGGCCTCGTTCACGTCCACCTCGATTTCCAGCGATTCCATGTCCACCAGCGTGCAGATGCCCGTGCGGGTGAATCCGCCGCCCGCGGAAACCGGCGAAACCATTTCGCCGGGCTGTGCGTTCTTGTCGATGACCACGCCGGCAAAGGGTGCGCGTATGACCGTTTCGCTGTGCGCCTGCCGCTGCACCGCCACCGCGCGCTCCGCGACCGTCACGGCCGCGTCGTTCGACTCAAGTCGGGCGCTCAGCCGGTCGCGGGCGGCCGTGGCGGCGTCCATTTCGGCTTCGCTGGCCAGTCCCCGGTCGTGCAGCTCCGACAGCCGGGCGAAGGACAGTTCGGCTTCGTGCAGCTCGGCGCGGGTCTCGCCCAGGGCGCTGCGCGCCGAGGTCAGTTGCGCTTCGGCCAGGCGCAGCTGCGCGAGTTCCGCCGCGTCGTCCAGCTCGGCCACTACCTGACCCTCGTCGACGGTCATGCCTTCCTCCACGAGCACCCTGCGGATTCTTCCGGTGCGCTGGGAAGAAACGGTGGCGGCGCGCCGTGCGGTCACGTAGCCGCTGGCGTCCAGCACGCTGGCGGCAGCGCCGGCCGACGACGAACTCACCGTTTCGACCCGCACGGCCGTCGCCGAGTCGGGCCAGAACCAGGCGGCCAGCAGCGCAAGCACGCCGACCACGCAGACCGTGCCGATGGACGGCCACAGGAATCGCTTCAGGCGGCTTTCCGGGGGCTGCTCATCCCGCGGAATGCGCAGCCCCTCGAGGCTTGGGCGGTCGCCGGGCTCGCTCATTGAGCGCCGGGCTGGGCGCCGGCGGCCCGAATCGCTGGTGCGTCGCCGGCCGGATCGGCCTCATGCTGCGACAGGATCATATCCATGGCCTGGAAAAACGCCTCGACGATCGGTTCGCCGTAGCGGCCCACCGGCGTGCCGTTGTAGATGACCCGCGTCCCGTCCTGCACGAACTCGCGCACCAGGGGCTCGTTCCAGTCGGGATAGTCGATGGGATCGTAGCGGCTGTACTCGTCGAATCCCTCGTAATTGACCATCGCGTGGCCGAAGGCGGTGTCGGTGTTCTCGGCGAAGAACGACACGGGCAGGTTCACGACGTAGTCGTAGCCGGCGTTGATGCCGTTCCAGTAAGCCTCGTTGGTGGACAGGTAGTCGTCGTCGGGATCGTTGAGCGGATCGGCGAAATTCTCCTGGCTCACCACCACTTCGCTGCGGGAAAAGCCGTAACTGTCCAGCACTTCGCGGACATCGTCCTTAATCGCCTTGAGATACGGCGGCCCCAGTTCCAGCCAGGCCTCGTGCGGAACGTTGTCCCAGGGCATTCCATGGCTCGATATCACAACATTTACGGAATCCGCGGGCGAAAACGTGTCCAGCCGGTCCCTCAGCATGTTGATGTAGGCGGTGCGGATGACCGGGATGTCGCCGAGTTGCGGAGTGATGATCACCTTGATGTGCTTGTCGTTGCGCTCCTCCCACTCGTGGATGTAGTGCATGGCGTGCTTGACGCTGCTGTTGAATTCCTCGTGGTGCGAATAGACCGGCCGCGGTATGGCCAGCAATACCGTGTCCACCCCGGTGTCCAGCAGCTCGTACATGGCCTGGCGCGCCATGCCGAAGTGTTCGGCGGTCACCCAAGCCCAGGGAATGTCGCCGTACTTTTCATGCACCCGCTGCATCGCGTCCTCGGCGAGGAGGCGGCTGCCTTCCTCGTGGGGTATCCGGCCGTCCATGAAACCCTTGCCGGGTGCGTAGTAAAACACCCGGCACTTGGTGATCAGCCTGGCCGCGGAAGTGGGCATGCCGGCCTTGCGGCCGGGAAGCAGGAAGAACCCCTGAGACATGTAGGTTGCGGTGGAGGGCGGCGACCAGACGACTTCGCCGGTCAGGTACTTGTCCGCGTACGGTACGCCGTCGAAATCCGTATCGCGCCCCATGTGATCGATCAGCCGGGTGGGAGTGAATTCCTCGAATTCGTAGTAGCGCTCGGCATCCATGAGCACCACGCCCCGATCGGTCCCGGCGAAGTTGCGGATCGGCCAGGGGATGTACTGCAGGCTTTTTTGCGACAGCACGTAGTAGTCCTCGAAACGCAGCTCCTCCGGCTGGATGAGGTGCGAAATGAAGATCCCCACGCGGCCCTCGGGCACCGTGTCCTGGTCCTTGTAGTACGCGAAATAGTTCGGCTCCGCCAGCTGCGGCGGAGTGCGGTTCATGTACTGAAACGCGCCGAAGCCGGCCACCGCGAGCGTGAAGACCGCGATGACGGCCACGACCAGCACCTTCAGCAGTTTTTTCATCGTTGCAACTCCCGCTGTGCGCGAAATTAACCGGCGGTGGGGGCGAACTGCACGCGGTCCAGCCAGGCGCGCGCGTCAACGGAGGTTTCGCGCGGCGCTTCCTGTATCGCCATGTGCCCCACGCCGGGATAAATGATAGTCTCAATCGAAGGCGCGCTCGTCAGCAGCCGGGCCAATTCGGCGGCCAGTTCCACGTGCACCTGTGGATTGTCCTCGCCCCATTGGATCAGGACGGGCGCCGACACCTGCCCGATCAGTTCCTCGATGTTGCCGGAAATGTACTGACGCAGACGTGCCAGTTGCGCCGGCCGCTGTCCTTCCAGCCGCCACAGGTCATGCCAGCGGTCGACCAGTTCCGGCGAAACCCGTTGCGGATCGCTGAATCCGCCCTTGAGCATGAATTCCGGCAGCGCGCGGGGAGTGATCCAGCGCACCAGGGCCGTAACCGGCGACATGCGCGGCGGCGCCTGCCGGCCGCGAACGCCGGGCTCCAGCGAGCCGGGCGAAATCAGGCCCAGGCCGGCCACCTTGTCCGGGTTGCGGACCGTGTAGTGAATGGCGACGGTGCCGCCCAGCGAAGTTCCGACGATCGCGCAGCGCTCCACGCCCAGGCGATCCAGCAGCCGCTCCATCAGGTCCACCGTGCGGGGAAGGCTGTAGTCGCCGGTCGCGTCGGCGCCGGACAGGCCGTGACTGGTCATGTCGAAGCGAACGACGCGATAGCGGTCCTTCAGCGCGTCCACCCAGGGGTCCCAGCCGATCAGGCTGGCGAAGTTGGCGTGGATCAGCACCACCGCCGGTCCCTGGCCCTCGTCGCGGTAGTGGATGCGGGCCCCGTCGATCTCGGCAAATTGCGACGCCGGCGTGCCGTAGCGGGCTTCGAGCGTCTCGGCCGGGATGTCCCGCCAGGTCCAGGCGGCGACGCCAAACCCGATCAGCGCGAGAGCGACCAGCCCGCCGGCGGTCCAGACGAGCGCCAGAAAAATACCGCGCAGAATCCTCAAAGGGATTGTCCCGGGCGCGGGCCTTCGGCGGCCACCAGCAGCAGCGGTCCTTCGGACACCACCACGCCGCCGCGCTGCTCCAGCGTCACGGCGAAGGCCACCGGCTCAACCACGTTCAGCTTCGCGTCCACGGGGACAACGATATCGCCATCGGCGGAGGCGTCAAACACGCCGCCGTCCACCGGATGCTCATAGCGGTCCGGGTCCACGATCCACAACTGGTATTGCTGCAGTTCGGGATCATTGGGCGGCAGCCCGGCGAATCGCATCTCGCCAGCCTGCAGCGTATCGCTCCAGACGATTTCGCCGCGCACCTCCTCGTAACCGCTGATGTCCGAGCGCCATGGCAGCCTGACGACGTCCGGAGCCGTCTGCACCGACACGCTGTCCGGCACGGCCGGCTGACGCGGAAGCAGCACGGTGCTGACGATCCAGACGAGAACCATGGCCGTGGCCGCGGCCCATCCCCAGCGGGCCGGCCAATTGGGCCGTCCTGCCCGCGGGGCGCTGTCCACGGCCCGGGCGCGGGCCATGCCCAGCAAGCGTTCGCGCAAGTCCCCGGGCATGCGCCGCCAGGCCTCGCGGTCCTCCGCCAGTAAGGCGGCCTGCCCCAGGGCCGCGGCTTCGTGCATGGCATCGCGTTCGCGGATGCGTTCCGCCGCCGGCATGTCGCCGAGCAATTGCTGCAACTCGCCGAACTCCGCGTCGTCGAGCCGCTCCCCGGCAGCCTCGGCGGCGAGCAGTTCGCGGATTCTGTCAGCGGGCGCCACTGTCAACCTCCCCGCGCTCCACCTTGAGCGCCGCCCGCAGACGGATGAGGCTGCGGCGGATACGCGTCTTGACGGTTCCCAAGGGCATATTCAGGCGTTTCGCGATCTCGCTATGTGAATAGCCTTCGTAAAGGGACAGCGAAAGGATTTCCCTTTCGTTCCCGGACAGTTCGCGCAGCAGCGGTTCGACCCGCGTCATTTCGAGCTGCGCGTCGAGCCGGGCCTGGTCGCTGCTGTTCTGGTCCACCTCGTCGCCGACCAGCGGCACGCCGCCGGAAAAACGGGCCTCGTGCCGGACCTGGTCCACGATCCTCCGGCGCGCAACCGTGAGCACGAAGGTCAGTTCGCTGCCGCGATCGGGGCGGAACCGTCCCGCGCTGGACCAAAGCGACAGGAAGGCTTCCTGCACCGACTCCTGGGCGATCGGGGAGGCGCCGAAGTAGCGCCGCGCCAGCGACCAGACCAGGTCGCCGTACTGGTCGACGAGTTCGGTCATGGCGAGCGGGTCGCCGTCCGCAATCCGCTCGAGTATTGCGGGGCCGGACGCAGGCGAAGCGCCGGCCGTTGCCGCCTTGCCCCTGTTCACGCGATCATCCAAGCAGTCGTTCGGACCCGAGAAAGACGGGATTGTATTCGCACACCATGGAAATACCGCGCCGCTGGCATAGACTGAGGCGAGCGCAGCCTTGAGGTTGGGAAAGCATGAATCGTCTGGGGGAAGCAAGCAGTCCGTACCTGCTGCAGCACGCGGACAACCCGGTGCACTGGCACCCCTGGGACGAACAGGCCCTGCGCGCCGCGCGCGAATCCGGGCGTCCGATCCTGCTTTCGGTGGGCTATTCGGCCTGCCACTGGTGCCACGTCATGGCCCACGAGTCCTTCGAGGACGACGCCACCGCCGAAGTCATGAACGAACTGTTCGTGAACGTGAAGGTGGATCGCGAGGAGCGCCCGGACCTGGACAAGGTGTACCAGACCAGCCATCAGTTGCTGACGCGCCGCGCCGGGGGCTGGCCGCTGACGGTGTTCCTGACCCACGACGAACTGCTTCCGTTCTTCGCCGGAACCTATTTCCCCAAGGCTCCGCGCCTCGGAATGCCGGCCTTCACGGACCTGCTCCGGAACGTCGCCGCCTACTACGCGGGCCGGCGCGAGGAGGCGCACGGCAATGGCAAGGCGGTCCGGGAAATGCTGGCGCGGATCGCGGCGCCCGGCGCGTCCTTCGCCGGCGAAATCGACGAGCAACCGCTGACCAACGCGTTCGAACAGATGCGCTCGGCTTTCGATCCCGTGCACGGGGGCACCCAGGGCGCGCCGAAGTTCCCCCGGCCGGCGGACATGGAACTGCTGATCCGGCGCGCCTCGCAGCCGGACGGCGAGCCGGCCCGCGAAATGCTCGAGACCACGCTCGACGCAATGGCTGCGGGCGGGCTCAACGACCACCTGGGGGGCGGATTCTTCCGCTACTCGGTGGACGCGCGCTGGGAGATCCCGCATTTCGAGAAGATGCTCTACGACAACGCGGCGCTGTTGTCGGCCTACGCCCTGGCCTGGCAGTTCACCGGCAAGCAACGCTATGCCGACGTGGCCGACGCCACGGCCGGCTGGCTCATGCGGGAGATGCGCCACGAGGGCGGGGCGTTCTTCGCCGCCCTGGACGCCGATTCCGAGGGCGAGGAAGGCCTCTACTACCTGTGGACGCCCGAACAGGTGAGGGAACTGCTGCCGGAAGACGAATACGACGGCTTTGCGGCCCGCTACGGACTGAAACGGCGGCCCAATTTCGAGGAAAGTGCCTGGCACCTCGTGGAGCGCCCCGCGCCGGACTTCGCCGAAGCGGACTTTTCCGCGGCGCGGCAACGCCTGCTCGAGGCGCGCGCCCGGCGCGAGCGCCCGATGCGCGACGAGAAGCTGCTGACCGCCTGGAATGCGATGGCGGTGCGCGGGCTGGCGATCGCGGGGCGTTGCCTCGAACGCCCCGACCTGACCTCGGCGGCCGAGGAAGCGGCCGACTTCATCATCGCCGAAATGATGCGCGACGGCCGGCTGCTCGCCTGCTGGACCGACGGGCGCGCCGGCGGCGAGGGTTTTCTGGACGACTACGCGTTCTTCATCGACGCCTTGCTGGAGCTGGGCGGCGAGAGGCGGGCCACGGCCGAGGCGCTGGCGCGGACCATGCTGGACGGCTTCGAGGATGCGGACAACGGCGGGTTTTTCTTTACCTCTCCGGACCACGAGCGGCTGATCCACCGGCCGCGTTCGCTTTCCGACGACGCGCTTCCCTCGGGCGCGGCGGTCGCGGCGCGGGCGCTGCTCAGGCTTTCGCAGGTCACGCCGGGCATGCGCCATGCGGCCGCCGCGGAGCGCACGCTGAGGACCGGCTGGGAGCACATGAGCCAGCATCCGCTGTCGCACACGGCGCTGTGCCTGGCGCTGGACGAGTGGCTTCGCCCCAATTCCTGCCGCCTGGACGGAACCTGCTGATCCCCGCCCCCGGCGTGGTATAAACGCGCACTTCAAGCAAGGGAGTCCAACTCATGAATTCAGCACCCCGCATCCGGAACATCGTCAAGCGCACCACGCTGATCGTCCGGGACATGGAGAAGAGCCGCCGCTGGTACGAGTACGTGCTGGGCATGGAGACTTGGATCGATATGCCTTATACGCTTTCGGGCAAGGGCATTGCAGCCGGGAAGAAAGGCGACGTCACGCACCTGGTAATCATGAAGTGCGAGGATCCGCGCATCGGCATGATCGGTCTTCTGCAGTGGGTGGATCCGCCGCTGCCGGCGCCGGAAATCCCGACGTCGGTGGGTTACGGGACGCCGGTCTTCGTGGTCGATACGGAAGACGCGGCGGAGGTTGCGCGCCGGGCCGGCGAGCTGGGCACGCGGGTGCATACGCCGGAGAGGACCTTCAAGGTCACGGGATCCAAGGGCGAGACGCGTCATTTGCTGGGGTGCGCGATATTCGATCCGGACGGCTACTTCTACGAGTGCAACCAGGTTTTGCGCATCGACGATCCAGAATAGCGCTTTCCCTCGCCTTTACCGGGCGGGCGGAAAGTGCGTCTGGCGGGCTGCTAGACTTCGGCGAAGATGATCGAATATCCGCAGTTCGATCCTGTAGCGTTGCGCATCGGTTCGCTGGCGATACGGTGGTACGGGCTGATGTACCTCTTCGGTTTCGTCGCTGCGTGGTGGCTCGCGCAACGGCAGGCGCGCCGGCCCGAAAGCACGTTCACGCCGGTCATGGTCCAGGACCTGATCTTCTACTCCTGCCTGGGCGTGATCGCGGGCGGGCGCCTGGGCTATCTCGTCTTCTACGGCTGGCAGCAGATTTTCGACGATCCGCTCTACATCGTGCGGATCTGGGAAGGCGGCATGTCGTTTCACGGCGGGCTGCTGGGAGTGTGCGCCGCCGTTCTGTTGTTTGCCCGCAAGCACTCGAAGACGTTCGTCGAAACCGCGGATTTCGTCGTTCCGCTGGTGCCGATCGGCCTGGGCGCGGGGCGTATCGGAAATTTCATCAACGGCGAGCTCTGGGGCAAGCCCAGCGACGCGCCGTGGGCGTTCATCGTGGACGGCGTCGGCCGGCATCCAACCCAGTTGTACGAGGCTTTTCTTGAGGGACTGGTGCTGTTTGTCGTGCTTTGGTGGTATACGGCCCGGCCCTTGCCGTCCGGCGCACGGCGCGACCTGGGACGCGCCACCGGACTGTTCCTGGCCGGCTACGGAATTTTCCGGCTCCTGGTGGAGTTCCTGCGCGTGCCGGACGCGCACATCGGCTACCTTGCCTTCAACTGGCTGACCATGGGGCAGCTTTTGAGCCTGCCGATGATCGGCTTCGGCCTCTGGCTGCTCGCCCGGCGCGCGCCGCAGCCGGGTTAGGACCTGCCGGCACCAGGCGCATGCGGCAATACCTCAGTCTTCTCGAGGAGGTACTGGAAACCGGAACCGAGCGCCACGACCGCACCGGCACCGGCACCCGGGCGCTGTTCGGGCGGCAGATTCGCTTCGACCTGGCCGAGGGCTTTCCGATGCTCACGACCAAAAGGCTTCCGCTGCGGGTGATCGCGGTGGAGCTGCTGTGGTTTCTGCGCGGCGGCACCAACGTGCGCTGGCTGCAGGAGCGCGACGTGAATATCTGGAACGAGTGGGCCGACGAGGACGGCAACCTGGGGCCGGTTTACGGGGCGCAATGGCGGCGCTGGCCGGACGGCAACGGCGGCGCGATCGACCAGGTGGACCAGGCTCTGGAAATGATCCGAAGCGACCCTCACTCCCGAAGAATCATCATCAACGCCTGGAACGTAGCCGAGATCCCGCGAATGAAACTTCCGCCCTGCCACATGATGCTGCAGCTGCACGTCAGCGGAGGAAGGCTGTCGGGCCAGCTCTACCAGCGCAGCGCCGACCTGTTCCTGGGCGTTCCCTTCAATATCGCATCGTATGCCCTGCTGCTTTCCATGATGGCCGAACAGACGGCGCTCGAGCCCGGGGATTTCGTCTGGACCGGCGGCGACTGCCACCTCTACAGCAACCACTACGAACAGGCCCGCGAGCAACTGTCCCGCGAGCCGCGCCCCCTTCCCGAACTGCAGATCAGGGCGGGACGGAAATCAATCGACGACTACGTGGAAAGCGACTTCGAACTGATCGGCTACGATCCGCACCCCCATATTCCGGCGCCGATTTCGGTATGAGGCGCATCAGAAAGGAGAACAAGATGAGCAACGAGCCAGACCCCGTGAACCAGTCCGGCCTCGACAGGCGCACGGTCCTGAAGGGCCTGGGCGCGGGCGCGCTGGGAGCGTCGGCGCTGTCCGGATGCGCGGCCGAGCAAGGCGTTCCGCGCGAACCGCTGGACCTCGACGATCCCGTTTCGCGCTTTCGCGCGCGAGTCAAGGTGTTCGGTTCGCTGGCCGAGGAAACGGTGCACCGCGTCTCGCGCGGTCATGTCTGGGGCTATGTCCACGAGGGCAACCTCGAGCCGTTGTTCAGCATGATCAACTACAACGTGACCCGGTGGCGGCAGGCGGAAGAACACAAGTTCGTGGCCACGATGAACGAAACGGCGCTCTTTACCCGTTTCGACACGGACGAGGTGATCGACCACTGGGACAACATCTACACCGGGGAAACGGTCGAAGTACAGCACTACTTCACCGGGC
Organism: Gammaproteobacteria bacterium; assembly: GCA_009838035.1. Classification (NCBI taxonomy): domain Bacteria; kingdom Pseudomonadati; phylum Pseudomonadota; class Gammaproteobacteria; species Gammaproteobacteria bacterium. The sequence continues at coordinate 44,115 of VXSK01000017.1, read as the reverse complement.
CGATCACCGTCGAGAACACGCTGGAAGGAACGATTACCGACGAGACCGCAACGATGAAGCCGAAGAACATGGAATGGTGGACGGTGGGCGGCAGGCTGTTCATTCCGATTCGCTCGCAATTCCGGTTCCCCAACCCACTGCGTCCGGAAGTCTGGCCCAAGGCTTCCGTGGGGCCCATCTTTCACTGGGACTCGTTCATGTTCCTGATGGCGGAACTCGCCGACGTCGAGAACCCGGAATTGTCCAGGGCGCCGGCGATCAGCCACTACCAGGAAACCCTGAACTGGAACCACTGGATGCTCATGGGCCAGCGGCCCGGGCGGCAGCTCTCCCGCGGCTACGGCTGCAAACTGGACAGTCTCGAGGAGATGCCCGCCAGCCTGCGCGACACCCTGGAGGAACACGCGCCGGAAATGTTCGATCTCGAGAACTGGACCGAGGTGAGGGACGACATGAAGGAGTTCATCAAGAACCGGACGCCCGCCACGGTCGAGCCGGAAGAATGATCTCGGGCAACGACATACACGTCGAGGTGGAGCCGGCCTACCTGGGACAGGATGCGCAGGGCGACCGCTACGTATTCAGCTACACGATCACGATCTCGAACCGCGGCGGGGAACCGGCCCGGCTGCTCACGCGGCACTGGATCATCACCGACGGCAACGGGCACGTGGAGGAGGTGTTCGGGGACGGCGTGGTGGGCGAGCAGCCCCGGCTGCTGCCGGGCGAGAGTCACCGCTACACCAGCGGCGCAATCATCGATACGCCGTTCGGGACGATGCAGGGCAGCTACGGCATGGTCACGGACGGCGGCCAGGACTTCAAGGCGCCGATCCCCATCTTCCGCCTTCAGACTCCCGGCGTCCTGCACTAATGAGGTAGCCCGGCCGATGGCGGTGTGGGCGGTGGGGGATGTGCAGGGGTGTCTTAAGCCCCTGGATGCGCTGCTGGATCGGATCGGGTTCGAGCCGGGGCGCGACCGGCTCTGGTTCTGCGGCGACCTGGTCAACCGCGGGCCGGACTCGGCGGGCGTACTGACTCGGGTTCGCGAACTTGAGGACGCGGCCGTCGTCGTGCTCGGCAACCACGACCTGCACTGGCTGGCGCAACAGGCGCACGAACAGGACCCCGAAGTGCGCGCACACGCCGAATGGCTGCGCCGGCAGCCGCTGGCGCATTTCGACCGGGACCTGAACTGCCTGCTGGTGCACGCCGGGGTCTTGCCCGGCTGGGGCCTGGAGCAGACGCTGGCGCGGGCCGCGGAGGTGGAGAGCGTGCTAAGGGACGCGCATTACCGGGATTTCCTCGCCGACATGTACGGCAATGTGCCCAATTGCTGGCAGGACGAGCTCTCGGGTACCCCTCGCCTGCGGATGATCGTCAACGCCTTCACGCGGATGCGGATGCTGGATGCGCGGGGGCGCCTGGACTTTTCCTACAAGGGACCGCCTGGCGAACAGCCGCCGTATCTCGCTCCCTGGTTCACGCGCCCGGGAAAACTGTCGCCCGGCTGCCGGGTCGTGTTCGGGCACTGGTCGGCGCTGGGGTGCTTCGTGACCGATCGGCATATCGCGCTGGATTCGGGTTGCGTCTGGGGCGGATCGCTCTCCGCGGTCCGGCTGGACGGCCCACTCCAGTCCGTCAGTGTTCCCGGTCTCTGACGCTTCGATCCCGCCGATTTTGTGCCCCCTTCCTCCGGGGGACGCATGAACCCATCCATGGGGCTCGGCGGCGGCTCCTGCCGCCGCCGCCCCCGGAGGAAGGGGGCACAAAACCGGCTCAAGCTGGCTAGTCCAGGTGTTCGGAGAGGCGGAGGTAGGCTTGGACGGGGATTTGTTCGGGGCGTAGGGTGGGGTCGATGCCGGCGGTGGTGATCTGCTCTTTGTTCGCGAGGCCGCGCAGGGCGTTGGCGATGGTCTTGCGGCGTTGTGAGAAGGCCTGGCGCACGACGCGCTCGAAGACGTCCGGGCGGAGGATGCGGTAGCGCGAATCGGGCGTCAGCCGGACCACCATCGAATGCACCTTGGGGCGGGGCTCGAACGCGCCGGGCGCAACCGAAAAGCATGGTTCGGCGCGGCAGCGGACCGCCGCCGTGACCGACAGGCGGCCGTAGCGGCGGCTGCCTGGTGGCGCGCACAGCCGCTCGGCCACTTCGCGCTGCAGCATGACGGTCATGTCGCGGAACCCGGCCGCGCTCTCAAGCAGGCGGAACAGCAGTGGCGTGCTCAGGTAATAGGGCAGATTGCCGATCAGGCGGAGGCCCGCATCGGGAACCCCGATGCCGTCGAGCGCCGAGTAGTCGAACTCGAGTGCGTCCGCCAGGTGCACGCTCAGCCGCTCGTGAGGAAAACGCTCGCGCAGTTCCTGCGCCAGCGCCGGATCGATCTCGACCGCGTGAACGATCGCCCCTTTCGAGAGCAGGGGCCCGGTCAGCGCCCCCCGGCCCGGCCCGATCTCCACGAAGTGTTCGCCGGCCGTGGGCGCCGCCGTCGAGACGATTTGCTGAATGACCGAGGGGTCGGTAAGGAAGTGCTGCCCGAGCCGGGGCTTCATTGTTCCGGATTACCCGATCTGCGCCGCACCATTCGCGCGGCCGCCGCCACGGCCTGGACCAGGCTGCCTTCGTCGGCCCTGCCGGTGCCGGCGAGATCGAACGCCGTGCCATGGTCCACAGACGTGCGGACGAACGGCAGGCCCAGCGTCACGTTCACGGTCGCGCCGAAGCCGGCGTGCTTGACGACCGGCAGGCCCTGATCGTGATACATCGCCAGCACAGCGTCCTGTCCGGCGAGATTGCTCCGCGTGAAGGCCGTGTCGGCCGGCCAGGGACCGGTCACGCCCGGATCGCCGAACTCGGCGATCGCCCGCGCCACGACATCGCGGTCCTCGCTGCCGAGTTCGCCATCCTCCCCGGCATGCGGATTGAGGCCGAAAACGGCGACCCGCGGTTCGCCTATTCCGAAATCGCGCTTCAGTCCCTGCACCAGCACCTCAAGAACGGCGGCCAGACGCTCGCGGGTGACGGCCCCGGGCACCGCGCTTAACGGAATATGAGTCGTGGCCAGGGCCACCCTCAGCGGCGTGCGCCCGGGCCCCGTCTCGCCGGCCAGCACCATGACGGGCGTTGGCGCGCCGCTGAGCCGCGCCAGGTACTCGGTATGACCCATGAAATCGAGTCCGGCCTTGCGCATCAGCGCCTTGTTGACCGGGCCGGTCACCAGCGCATCGAACTCGCCGCTCAGGCAGCCCTTGACCCCCAGTTCCAGGGCCGCGAGCACGGCCGGCGCGTTGCGGGCATCCGCCCGACCCGCCCGGCAGAGATGAGCCAACGGCATGGGCGCGATGCTCAGGCCGCGTGCGCGGTCGCCTGGATCGTACGAATCCGCCGGGAAGTCGAGTTCCAGCATCTCCGCGCGTTCGTGCAGCACCGACGGATCGGCGAGCAGCACGGTATTGAACCGGCTCAGTTCACGGGCCGCCTTGATCACGATGTCCGGCCCGATTCCGGCCGGTTCGCCCACGCTGATCGCGAGCCTTGGGCCTGTCAAAACAGGGTCCTGGCTACTTCTTGTATTCCACGAACGCCTCGGCCCGCAGCCTTTGCAGCCAAAGCTGGGTTTCCTCCTGCACCTTGCGTTCCCGCAAGGCCAGTTCGGCGCGCCGTCGGCGCACGTCCTCGCTCACGTCCTGCATGCGGGTGCCGGAGCGTTGCGCGATATGCCAGCCGAAGGAGCTGCGTATGGGTTCGCTGATCTCGTCACTTTCGAGTTCCGCCACGCCGGCGGCGAATGCGGGATCGAGGTCCTCGGGAGAAACCCAGCCGAGCATGCCGCCCTCGCCGGCGGAACCGGGGTCGGCCGAGTAAGCGCGGGCCAGGGCGCCGAAGCTTTCTCCTGCCAGGATCTGCTCGCGAATTTCGGCAATCTCGCCGCGAGTCGCGTCGTCGTCGCGTATCTCGTTCGGCTGAAGCAGTATGTGTTTGAGTTCCCACTGCTCCTGAATGATGGCGTCCCCGCCGCGCGTTTCGTCCAGGCGCACCACGTTTACTCCGCTGCCCGTCGTGATCAGCTCGGCCACGTCGCCGGGTTCGAGTTGAATGACATGCGCGACGAATGCGGTGGGCAGCGCATTGCGTTTGCGCCAGCCCAGGCTGCCGCCCTGCAGAGCGTTCTGCGCCTCCGAATAGGCGATTGCCAGTTCGGCGAAGCTCTCCCCTTCCAGCACGCGTTCACGCAACCTGTCCGCACGCTCGCGGGCCGCTTCGCGCTGACCCGCGGTGGCGTTGAGCGGCGTGCCGATCAGAATGTGCGATACCAGGTATTCCCGGTTGGCCTCCTCCCCGCCTTCGGCGCCGCGCAGGAAATCGTCCACTTCCCTGGGGTTCAGGAATACGCGCACGTCGCGCTGCCTGAGCGTGTCCAGTTCGATCTGCGCCCTCAATTCCTCGCGGTAGCGGGCGTACTCGATGCCCTGCTCGGCCAGCACGTCCGGAAGATCGCTCAACTCGACCCCGTTCTGCTGGGCCACGAAGCCGAGCGCCCGGTTGACCTGCTCGTCGGAAATCTCGATGCCCAGCCGGCTGGCGCGCTGCAGCTGTATCTCCCGCAGGACCAGCCGCTCCAGCACTTGCTTTTCGAGCTCCGCGGACGGCGGGGACCGCAGACCCTGGGCGCGAATGCTGGCGCGCACGCCGGCCAGTTCCTGGTCCAGTTCGCTGGTAAGGACGACGCCGTCATTGACGACGGCGGCGATGCCGTCGAGAAACTCGCCATCATCGCTGAGCTGCGCCCCCACCGGCCCCGCAACCACCGCCAGACAAACGGCGAGCAGCATGGCGGGCGCGGCGCGTTTCGGAAGACTACTCATCGGCTGGGGTAGCCGAGCATACCACGCTCGATCATCGCCCTGGCGTCCCCTCCAAGGCTTGTCAGGCCCTTCAGCGTGACCTGCAGATAGACCGACGCACCGCCCAGCGTGGCGTCGCGCTCGACATGCCTGCGCCATAGCAAAGCGACGTTAATGCAGCAGGACTCGTATTCGAATCCCAGGTAGCGCTCCAGCTCCACATCCTCGGCAAAGGAATAGTTGTAGCGGCCCACCGCGGTCCACCGGTCATTGACGGCCCACCGGAATGCCAGGTCCAGATTTTCGGTCCGGGCCCAGCGGCTGCGGTAGGCCAGGCGCACGGTCCGGCGCGGGTCCTTTCTGTAGAGCACGGCGATTTCGGATCGGCTGGCGTTGTCGATTTCGGCGTCCCACAGGTAGCGCATGTCCACCTGCCAGTCCTTGCCCAGGCCGTAGGCGAACTCGGCGATGTAATCCGAGGCCGCGTCCTCGTGGGAACTCAGCCCTTCGAGACTGACCTTGCGTCCGCGGAAGTTGTAGCGCTGTCCCAGGGTAAAGCGCAACAGTTCCTTGCCGTCGGCGCCGCGCTGCAGCACGCCCTGGACCCCCGCGCTCAGGTGCACCGAGTCGCCGACCCGGTCGAACCCCAGGTAGCGATTGGGACGGAAAAGCTGAACGTAGTTGAAGTCCGGAATGATCGTGTCGAAAACCGGGAGGTAGTCCTGGTTGACCGTGGGAATGATGCTCAGCATGGCTCGCGGACGCAGCGTCACGTCCAGCGCCTGCGACCCGAAACGCCGCCATAGGCCGGCGCTGGCGTCCACGGTCGCGATCGGCAGCAACCGGTAGTAGTTGTCGGCCTCATTGCGAAACGGCTCTTTCACGTGGTAGCCGGTCACCATCATGGACAGCGACGGATTGATCTCGACCGGACCCGCGCGGTAGCGGCCGGTCAACTCCGGTTCGAAATGGACCCGGGCGCCCGAAGTCCTTTGCGAATGCTCGAACCAGCCCGATTCCATCCACAGGCGCCCGTCCACCCGGGGCAGCAGTTCCGGCCACCGGCCATGCAATCGAATCTCGGGCAGCCGCACATGCGGGCGAAACAGCCGCTCCACGTCCGGATGCACGACCTGGTGTCCGGTCACCCGGAACAGCACATCCATGCGCTCGCCGCTGTAGACGGCCGCCAGTTCCCGGCGCAGGTGGGTCTGAGCCTGTTCCCAGAAACCCCGCCCGATGTCCTCGATATAGAGATCGTCGGACACCCAGCGGCCATCGGCGAGCACACTCCATCTCTCGGAAATGGTTGTCTGCATCTCCAGGTTGACGTCGTAGCGCGAGCGGTTGCGCAGCTTGTCCTGGGGCAGGTAGCCGAGTTCGATGCGGCCGGACGAATTGCGCGTGAGGTAACGGTATTCGGCGCCGGCAAAAAAGCCCAGGCGCGACAGGTAACGCGGCGTAAAGGTGGCGTCCATGTTGGGCGCGATGTTCCAGTACCAGGGCGCGTCCAGTTCCAGCCCCCGGCGGCTGGAACTGCCGATCTCCGGCACCAGGAACCCCGACTTGCGGGCGCCCCGGGCTGAAAAGGACAGCGAAGGCAGATACAGGATCGGCACGTCCAGCAATTCCAGGCGGATCCGCCGCGCTTGGCCGAAGCCACTCTCCTGCTCCACTTCTATGGAACCGGCGCGCAGTTCCCAATGGTTGCGGCCGGGCAGGCAACTCGTATAGCTGACTTCCTCCATGCGCACCCGGTCCTGCTGCGCGTCCAGAACGATTTCCTCGGCGCTGCCCCGCGCCAGGCTGTCCCGCAGCGCGTACTCGGCGGAGCCGAACCGGAGCCTGTCCTGATTCAGGTCGAGCAAGGCGTCCGTGGCCCGCACCCGGACCGAGTCCCCCGAATACACCACTTCGCCGCCGAATTCCACCCGGTTGCTGTCCTGCAACAGGCTGGCGTTCCGCACGTCCAGCCTGTTGTTGCCCAGGCAGAAGGACACATCGCCCAGGAAATCCACGCGATCGCCGACCTGCCAGCGTATGCCGTTCTGCGCGGTAAGGACGATCGTGGTGTCCGACCGCTGCGCGGCAATCTCGCAGGCCAGGTCGGCGCCGGGGCTCTCCTCCCAGATGCCTGCCTGGGCCGGCGCAATGCAGGCTGCGGCCAGTGGGGCGAGCAATGAAACCGGCACGCGGATGGTCCCCGATGGTCAGGCAGGCAGCGCCGCAGCGGCGCGGGAATACGGATTTGCTTTCATGGGCTGCTCCTCACTTTAACCAAAAGCCGGCTCCGTGTGCGGTCTGCCGGCGCCGATGCGAAGGCAGCTTTCCGGCGCGGCGCGGGCTTTTCGGCATGCGAAAATCGCCACCCGGGAGACCATGACGAGCGCGCGAAACGAGTTTCGGCCCACGAGGGCGATGATTCTGGCGGCCGGCCGCGGCCAGCGCCTGCGGCCCTTGAGCGACCGCTTGCCAAAGGTCCTGATGGAGGTTGAAGGGAAGCCGCTGATCGAACATCTGCTGACGGCCCTGGCCGCCGCGGGCGTGCGGGAGGCCGTCGTCAATCTTTCCTGGCTCGGAGGGATGATCCGCGCCCGGCTCGGCGACGGTTCCCGGCATCGCTTGAGAATTCGCTACAGCGAAGAGGGCGATACGGCCCTTGATACGGGCGGCGGCATACGGAGGGCGCTGCCCTTGCTTGGAGAGGAGCCCTTTTGGGTTGTCAACGCCGACATCCGGACGTCGTTCCCGTTTTCGGTGAGCAATCGCCGCGCGCGCGATCTGGCCTGGCTGATGCTGGTGCCCAATCCCGCGCACAATCCGGCAGGCGATTTCCACCTGCGGGAGAAGCGGGTCGGAAAGGACGGCCCCCGCTACACCTTCGGCGGCGTGAGCGTGCTGTCCCCCGAACTGTTCCGGGACGCCGGAGAGGAAATTTTCGGCCTCGCCCCGCTGTTGCGCGCAGCCGCCGATGAGGGACGCGTTTCGGGCGCGCTTTACGAAGGCTACTGGGCGGACGCCGGCACGGTCGATCGACTGGAAGCGATCCGGCGCCGGCCGCCCGAAGCGTAGAGGCGGGACAGCAGCCAAGGCTGCAGTTCGGCGGCTGCGTCGGCGAGGTTATCCGGGCCGCCAAGGCTCGCGAAATTGACCGCGTCCAGACCCTCAAAGCCGCAGGGATTGATCCGGGAGAACGGACCCAGGTCGGCACAGACATTCAGCGCCATGCCGTGATACGAACATCCGCGCCGTATGCGCAGGCCGATCGCGGCCAGCTTGGCGCCGTCCACGTATACGCCGGGAGCGCCGGGCCGGCGCGACGCCTCGATTCCGTATGCCGCGGCGCAATCCATCACCGAGGCTTCCAGGGCGCAGACCAGGGTCCGTGGCCCAAGCCCGGCGCGACGCAGCGACACCAGCGGGTAGACCATCAATTGCCCGGGGCCGTGGTAGGTCACCTGACCGCCGCGATCGGACTGTTCCACGGGAATATCGCCGGGATCGAGGAGATGGGAAGGTTCGGTCTTGACGCCCAGGGTGAAGACCGGCGGATGCTCGCAGAACCAGATCTCGTCGTTCGTGCGGTCGCCCCGTTCGCCGGTAAACCGCTGCATGCGCTCGACGGCTTCCCTCCAGGGCAGGCGCCCCAGCCACCTGATTCGAGCGGTACCTGCGTCGCTTACTCGAACCACAACAGGACGGAGTCGCGGGTGCGCTGCCACAAGCCTCCGGACGGCACGGCGCGTTCCGGGACCAGCGGAAGTTCCGCGAGCGTCTCGCCGTCCCGGATCAGTGCCACCCGACCGACCGGCTGGCCCGCCTCCAGCGGCGCAATCAGGGGCTCGTTCACCGTCACCCGGGTCTCCATCCCTTCGCTTGCGCGCTTGGGCAGGGTCATGACCACGTCGTCCTCCACCGTCAGGCCGACGACGGTCTCTTCGCCCTTCCATACGCGCGCCGATCCGAAATCGGCGCCGGCTTCGAGCAGCTTGCGAGTCTCGAAGTAGCGGAATCCGTAGCTCAGCAGCCGCAACGCGTCCTGGGCCCGCTGCGCCTCGCTGGCCGCTCCCATGACGACCGCGATCAGGCGCATGCCGTCGCGCACCGACGAGGCCACCAGGCAGTAGCCGGCCGACTCGGTGTGCCCGGTCTTGACGCCGTCCACCGTCGCGTCGCGGGCCAGCAGCGTGTTGCGGTTCGGTTGCCGGATGCCGTTCCAGGTGAACTCGCGCAGGGCATGCATGCCGTACAGCGTCGGGTAGTCCCGGACCATGGCCCGGGTAAGAATCGCGGTGTCCAGCGCGGTCGTGTAATGGTTTTCGCCGGGCCAGCCCGTGGAGTTCTCGAAATTCGTGCCGGTCATCTCCAGGCGCTGGGCGATCGAGTTCATCAGGACCGCGAAGTCCTCCTCGGCGCCGGCGAGATGCTCGGCCAGGGCAACGCTGGCGTCGTTGCCGGACTGGACGATCATTCCGAGCAGCAGGTCCTCCACGCTGACCCGGCTGTTGAGGTCCAGGAAAGTCCTCGAGCCCTGCATGCGCCAGGCCGTTTCGCTGATGACCGCCTCTTCGTCCATCGAGGTTTCGCCCGCGGCCAGCGCCTCGAACACGGCGTACGCGCTCATGATCTTGGTGATGCTGGCGGGCTCGACCCGGAGCTCCGGTTCCAGCGAGGCCAGAATCGTTCCGGTTTCCTGCTCCATCAGCACGAACGACGATACGTTCAGGCCGGGCGGGCTGGGCAGTCCGGCGACCGGCCGCGGCGACTGGGCGGCGGCGGGACCCGCGGCAAAGACAGCGGCGAGCAAGATAGCGAATGCGCTGGTCCTTTTCATTGAATTCTTCTCATGTGTTTTTTCCGTTTCAGCCGGGCGGCGCGACGCCCCGTACCCTGACGGTCCTCGAAATGCCGATTTCCGCCAGCTGGCGCCTGAGCCTGGCCGTGTGGCTTCCGTTTTCGAGCGGACCCACCCATACGGCATACACGCCATTCCCCTTGCGGCGCACATACACTCCGGATATACCGGCCTGCCGAATCCGGCTATAGAGCTTGTCCGCGTTGTCGCGATAGGCGAACGCGCCGGTCTGCAGGTAGGCGTAGCCGCCCGCCGCGGACGACGGCGCCGGCGAACCGCCCGCCTCCAGTGCCTCGACGCGCACCCTGGCCGTTCCGCGCCGATATACGCCCAGCTCCCTCGCGGCGCTGTACGACAGGTCGATCACCCTGTCGTCCACGAACGGGCCGCGGTCGTTCACCCGCAATTCGGCGCTGCGGCCGTTTTCGAGATTGGTTACCCGAACGCGCGTCGGAAGGGGCAGCGTCTTGTGCGCGGCGGTCATCGCGTACATGTTGTACGGCTCGCCAAGCGCGGTGGGCCTGCCGTGAAAGTCCTCGCCGTACCAGGACGCGATCCCGGTTTCCACGAATCCTTCGGCCGAGATCAGCGGGCAATAGGTCTTGCCGAACTGGGTGTAGCAATCCTGGCCGGGACGGCCGCCGGACGAGCCGCCCCAGGGTCCGCCGACCATGCCCACGATTGCCGAACACCCCGCCGCAAGACTCATGCAGCCCGCAAGGAGCAGCAAGCGGACGGGTTTCATCCTGTGTCCGCGGAGACTATTGCCTGTCCGAGTTGATGCACGACGAGGGCATACATATAGCTGCGGTTGTAGCGCGTGATCACGTAGAAGTTGGGCAGCGCCAGCCAGTATTCGGGGCCGGACCCGCCGTTCATCAGCAGCAGCCCGGCAGGAGTTTCGTCCGGCAGGTCGCTGTCGAACAGAACGCCTTCCGAGCGCAGGGCCCCGAGCGTCGTGGGTGGAGACAGGCCCCGTTCCTGGGGCGCGGCCCGGCTGTTCGCGGCCAGCCTTGCGGGCATCGCGACCGCCCCCCCGCGGCGCCAGCCGTGATCGCTCAGGTAGCCGGCCACGCTGCTGAGCACGTCGCGCCAGTTGGAGAACAGGTCGCGCCGGCCGTCGCCGTCGCCGTCAACCGCATAGCGGCGGTAGCTGGACGGTATGAACTGGGCGCGTCCCATTGCGCCGGCATAAGACCCCAGGACCTGCGCCGCATCGAGCGCATTCTCGCTGTGCAACACCAGAAAGTCCTTCAGTTCGCGGCGGAAAAAATCGCCGCGCCGGGGATGATGAAACGCCAGCGTGGCCAACGAGTCCAGCACCAGGTGCCTGCCGGTGATCCGCCCGTAGCGGGTTTCGACACCGAGAATGCCCAGCACCACCGAAGCCGGGACCCCGGTATCGCTTTCCACCTTCGCCAGCGACTCGGCGTGCAGGCGCCCGAAGGCCTTCCCCGAGGAAATCCTTCCCGAGTCCATGAATATCGCCCGGTAATCGCTCCATTCGACCGTGCGCTCCGGAGCGCGGCTCATGGCCTCGATCACTTCGGGGCGGAACTCCGCCGACGCGAGCAGTTTGCTGGCATCCTCCCGGTCCAGGCCCTCATCGCGCACCAGTTCGTCGATGAACGCACTGACCTCGGGTTCATCCACGTCGATGGCGCCCGCCGCGAGCGGCGCGCACAGGGCGGCCAGAAGGAAGTATTTGCGCAACACGGACTGACTAACGGGCGAGATAACGTCTATCGGAACGAATGGCCATGAGGATACCGAAGCCGGCCAGGAAAGTCACATTTGCGCTTCCGGCAACGCTGACCAGCGGCAGCGGCAATCCTACCACCGGCAACAGCCCGGTCGTCATGGCCGCGTTCAGGGCAAAGCTGAAGAAGAATCCCAGTGCCAGGCTGGCGGCCACGATGCGGGAGTAGCGCCATTGCGCGGCGAATGCGATCTGCAGCATGCGCACCGTAATGGCGATGAACAGCAGCATCGCCACGACGACGCCCACAAAGCCGAATTCCTCGCTGATCACCGCGAATATGAAGTCCGTCGTCGGTTCGGGGAGAAAACCGAACTGCGCCTGGCTGCTCTGCATGAAGCCCTTGCCGAAAGCGCCGCCGGAACCGATGGCGATCTTCGACTGAATGATGTGGTAGCCGGCGCCCAGCGGGTCGGACTCCGGATTCAGCACGCTCAGTATTCTCTGGCGCTGATAGTCATGCAGACTCACCCACAGCGCCGGAATCGCCAGAACGCCCATCGCCGCCCCGCCGTAAATGAACTTGCGGTTCAGGCCGGCCAGCAGCAGCGCGATGAAACCGAAACAGCCGATCACGACGGTGGTTCCCAGGTCGGGCTGACGACTGACCAGTACAGCCGGCGCCACGATCAGCAGCAGGGCCGCGAGAGTCTTCATGAAACCGGGACGTTCCCGCGAGCCATGGAACAGGCAGGCCACCATCAGCGGAACCGCCAGCTTGGCGAACTCGGACGGCTGAAAGCGGATCCCGAGATCAAGCCAGCGGCGGGCCCCGCCGCCTTCTTCACCGATCACCAGCACCAGGGCCAGCAAGACCACTACCGCGCCGTATACCCAGGGCGTTGCGCGGATCATGAATCGAGGGCTGATCTGGGCGAGAACCAGCATCAGCCCGAGCCCGATCACCAGGCGCGAAGCCTGAAAAAGCACAATATCGCCGCTGCCGCCGGACGCGCTGTACAGAACGGCCAGACCGCCCGCAATCAGCAGCATGACCCACACCAGCAGCCAGCCGTCCAGCTTGAGATGCTGCAGCACCCCCATGCCCTGCTGAGCCACCGGCAGGTTCATTGCGCGCGGGCCCCTGGCAGCACGCGGCGAAAGTCCCGCTGCGTTCGACCGGCGCGATGCGGGGTTTCGCCGCGGGCTACCAGGTCCGGCGGAGCATTGCCCGCCAGGTAGGTCTCCAGGAGGCGGCTGGCCACCTCGGCGGCGGGGCCGGAGCCCGAACCGCCGTTCTCCACGATCACGGCTATCGCGATAACGGGATCGTGGACCGGGGCAAAGGCCACGAACAGCGAATGGTCCCTGAAGCGCTCCTCGACTTCTTCGGGTATCTCCTCGTCGTCCTCCGGCATCGCCCGCACCTGCGAGGTTCCGGTCTTGCCCGCGATCCGGAAGTCAAGCTGCGCGCCGGTCGCCCTGGCGGTTCCGCGCGGACCGTGAACGACGGCTACCATGGAATCGACGACCATGCGCCAGTGCGCCGCCGCTTCCGGTGCGAGCGTGCCGGTCTGCACCGGCGGCATCCGCACCAGGTTGCCGCTGGCCGGATCGCGGATGGCTTCCACCAGCCGCGGCCTGTAGCGCCGCCCCCGCATCGCAATCTGCGCGACCGCCTGCGCGAGCTGCAGGGGCGTCACCGTCAGGTAGCCTTGTCCAATGCCCGCCACAACGGTGTCGCCCGGGAACCAGGGCTGCTGTGCGGGATCGCTGAAATTGGCGCGCTTCCAGGCTCTGGAGGGCACGATTCCGGCACTTTCGCCGGCCACGTCCAGGCCGGTCGGCGTGCCGAAGCCGAATTGAACGAGACTGTCGTGCAAGCCCTCGACATTCATGTCGCGCGCCAGTTGGTAGAAGTAGACGTCGCAGGACTGCTCGATGGCGTCGTGAAGGCTCACCGCGCCATGGCCTTCCCGCTTCCAGTCCCGGAAGGGACGCCGGGCGCCGGGCAGCCGGAAACTACCCCAGCAGTTGATTGTATGGTCGGCCTCGCGGTGACCGGCCGCCAGCGCGGAGAACGCCAGCATCGGCTTGATCGTCGAGCCTGGCGGGTAAGTTCCGCGCACTGCCCGGTTGAACATGGGCCGGTCGGTATTGCGGTTCAGGTCGGCAAAGGCGTCGCTGTCCATGCCGGCAACGAAATCATTGGGGTCGAAAGCCGGGCTGCTGACCAGGACCAGCACGCCGCCGTCCCTGGGATCGATTGCGACTACCGCGCCCCGGCGCGAATCCATGGCGGCATAGGCCTCCGCCTGAAGGCCCCTGTCCAGCGCCAGCAGCAGGTCGGCCCCCGGTTCGGGCTCCAGTTCGCGCGTCCGCGAAAGCGGACGCCCGTATGCGTTTGTAACGACTCGCTCGCTGCCCGCACTTCCGCGCAGATAGTCCTCGTAACTGCCTTCCACGCCGGTCTTGCCGAGGTGGGAGATTCCGGCGTACTCCTCCGGTTCCAGGCGTTCCTTGTCCTCGGCGCTCACCGCGGTCACGTAGCCCAGTCCGTGAGCGCCGGCCGCCCCCAGGGGGTATTCCCTGAGCAGCAATCCCTCGATGTCCACGCCCGCGTACCGGTGGCGCACGACCGCAAACCTGGCGACCAGATCGTCGCTCAGGCGGGTCCGTATCGGAATGGCTTCGAAGGGCTGTGAACGTCGCGAGGATTCGATCAGCTCGGGCTGGGTGTCCGCATCGAGGATTCCGGAATGCGCCAGACGCTCCAGCGTGCCGGCCAGGTCATCGACCTGTTCCGGCACCATGGTCAGGCGGAATCCGGCCCGGTTGGCCACGATCACTTCCCCGTTGCGGTCGAGGATGACGCCGCGGCGCGGCGCCACCTTGCGGCCCTGCACCTGATTGCCCAGGGCCTGACCGGCGTAATAGCCGTGCTGGATCAATTGCAGATAGCTCAGCCGGGCCAGCAGCACGCACGTCAGGAGCCCCAGCAGAAAAACCAGATAGGTGGCCCGCCGGAGGAGCGTTCCATGCTCGACGTGCTGGCTTGCCGGCCGGGTCGCCATGCGCGTTCAGATTCTGACGAACAGGAACGCGATCAGGATCAGCACGCCCCCGCTCATCAGGCTGCTTGCAAGCCCGGCCCAGGAGCCGGCGTAATCGAACCAGCCCCCGATCAGCGCCACGACACCCAGGTACGCCGTCATCATCAGCATCGCCAGGAGAAACCTGAGCCAGGGAGGCGAGGAGACGACCCAGTGGCGCATATTGGCGGCAAGAAAAACCAGCACGGTGGCCGCCAGGGCGTGCAGACCCAGAGGCGAGCCCACCAGCAGGTCCTGAAGCAGTCCGGCAACGGCCGCCACCGCAAGCCGTGCGTCCTCGGGAGCGACAATGACCAGCCAGATCAGCGCGACCGCCAGCCAGGGAGGCTGCCACAAGCCCACCAGCTGCGGCAGCGGCACGACGCTGATCAGCAGGGCCGCGCCTAGCAGCGCGTAATTCCGCGCAACGGCGCCTTCCGTCATGATCCTGCGGCGGCGGCGGTCGATTCCGCGTTGACCGGTCCCGGTTCTGTGTCCGGCGGTGGCGGCTCCGAACGCAGCAACAACACCTGGCGGGGATTTTCGAGGTTGGCCGAGGGCGACACGAACGCCTCCAGGAAAGCCTCGCCCGAAGAGTTGCGCACATCCTCCACCACGCCGACCCGCAATCCCGCAGGGAACAGGCCGCCGGTGCCTGAGCTGACCACGGTATCTCCCTGGATCACGTCGGCATGGGCCGGCACGAAAGGCAGCAGCAGACGATGGTCCCTGCGGCCGGTGCCCAGGGCGATCGCCTGCAGTCCCGTGCGCTCGAACATCACGTTCAGGGCATGATTGGCGTCGCTGATCAGCAGCGCCTCCGAAGTGACCAGGTAGTCGCGGGTCACCTGGCCGAGCACACCTCCGGAATCGACGACCGGCTGACCGATATACGCCCCCTGCCGGCTGCCCTTGTTCAGCGTCACGCGGTGGCGGGAGGGATCCGGATTTCCGGGCAGGGTCTCGGCGGTCAGATTGTTCGAACCGAGCTGGGCGTTCAGCGTGTGCAGCGATCGCAGTTCTTCATTCTCGGATTTCAGCGCCGACATCTGCTGCAGGTCCACATCCTGGAGCAACAGCCGCGTACGCAGTTCCTGGTTTTCGCGCATCAGGGACGACTGATCGCGGAAATAGTCCTGAACCCCGCGAAAGCCTCCGGACACGAGACGCACGGTCGCCTGAACCGGCACAAGCATCAATTCACCGATGCCGCGCACCTTCTGGACGGCGGGAAAGTTCGCCTCCACGACCAGCAGGCCGAAACTCAAAAGACAGATCAGCAGGCACTCGCCCGCGCGGCTCGGCCCTTTTCGCCTTCGAAAGCGATCCGCCCTGAGCGTTGCGGTCCACCGGCTCACGGCACTAGGCCCTCATAACCCAATACGCTGCCGCTCTGACCCCTTAGTCCCACCGCGGGCCGGCGATCTCGCTGGCGAAACGCACCGTTCCCTGGGTTTCCACCAGGTGTCCGCAACCGCGCACCACGCAGGTCAACGGATCTTCGGCCACGAAGGCCGGAACCGCCGCGCGCTCCCGGATGAGCGAATCCAGCTTGGGCAGCAGCGCGCCGCCGCCGGCCAGCACCAGGCCCCGCTGGCTGATGTCGGCGCCCAGCTCCGGCGGGGTATGCGAGAGAACGTCCAGCACCGCCTGGACGATTTCCTCCAGGGTGTCGTTCAGGGCGTCACGCACCTCGTTGCTGTTCAGCGTGAACTGGGAATGCAGGCCGCGCGAAAGACTGCGTCCGTGCAGCTTGATCTCGCTGATTTCCTCGCCCGGGTAGGCGCTGGCCACCTCGCGCTTGATCACTTCGGCCTGGCTGGGTCCGATCGACATGCCGTGGTTGCGGCGCACGTACTGCACGATGGCGTCGTCCATCCGGGTTCCCCCAGCCTTGACGGAGCGCGCGTAGACCACGCTTGACATCGACAGGACCGCGACTTCGGAGGTGCCGCCCCCGATGTCCACCACCATGTTGCCGCAGGGCCGGTGCACCGGCAGACCGGCGCCGATGGCCGCGACGATGGGCTCGTCCACCACGAATACATCGCGCGCGCCCGCGTCGCGGGCCGATTCCTCGATGGCCCGGCGATCCACCGGCGTGCCGCCGTGCGGGACGCAGATCACCAGGCGCCTGACGGCCGGGCGAAAGAAACCCAGGCCCAGGGCCTTGATGATGAAGTGCTTGAGCATCTGCTCGGCGACTTCGTAGTTGGCGATCACGCCATCCTTCAGGGGCTTGACGATCTGCAGATCGCGCGGGGTGCGTCCCAGCATGCCGAAGGCTTCGGCGCCGATGGCCAGCACGCCGTCCGAACCGACATCGGCGCCACGGCGAAGCGCGACGACGGAAGGTTCGTTCAGGACGATTCCCCTTCCGCAGACGTAAACAAGGGTATTGGCGGTGCCCAGATCTATGGCCAGATCCACGGCCAGCCGCTCAACGAAACCACGGACAAAATTGCTCATCGGCGCAGCACATCCCTGGGAGCGGTCACTCCCTTGAAATCCCGCAAATCATAGCAGATCAGGCAAAACAGCCCTATAGTATTCGCCTCAAAATGAACAACCTCCAGACACCAAGGGACCCTCAGCCGGCCGGAGATTTCTCCGACGAGGAATTGCTGCGCGTGGCGCAGTTGACCCGGCTTGCGCTGGAGGAAGACGAGAAGGAAGAGCTGGTCGGCACCCTGCGCCGGATCATCGGATTCGTGCAGGTATTGCAGCAACTCGACACCGGGGGCGTGGAACCCATGGTGCACCCGCTGGATCTCGTGCTCCCCCTGCGCGCCGACGAAGTGACGGAGACCGACGTGCGCGAGGACGCCCAGGCCTGCGCGCCGGATGTCGTGGACGGCCTGTACCGTGTGCCGAAAGTCATCGAATAGCCGGAACGGACTCTCATGATCGAGTTTTCCCTGAGCGGTCTTCGACGCGCCCTGGACTCGGGCGACATCGGCAGCGTCGAACTCACCCAGGCATGCCTGGACCGCATAGAGGACCGTAACCCCGAACTGAACGCCTTCCTGACCGTGTGCGGCGACTCGGCGCTCGACGGGGCGCGCCGGGCCGATGCCGGCCGCGCGAACGGCGGCGCGCTGGCGGGGATACCCATAGCCCACAAGGACATTTTCTGCACCCGGGGCGTACGCACTACGGCGGGTTCGGGAATTCTGGACAATTTCCTTCCTCCCTACGACGCCACCGTCGTGGAACGGCTGGCGGAAGCCGGCGCGTTGCTGATCGGCAAGACCAACATGGACGAATTCGCGATGGGCTCGTCCAACGAAACGAGCTATGCCGGTCCGGTGCGCAATCCCTGGGACCTTTCCCGCTCGCCGGGAGGCTCCTCGGGCGGATCGGCCGCCGCCGTCGCCGCCGGCCTGGTTCCGGCGGCGACCGGCACGGACACCGGAGGGTCGGTGCGCCAGCCGGCCGCCCTGTGCGGGCTTACCGGCTTCCGGCCGAGCTACGGGCGGGTTTCGCGCTACGGAATGATCGCGTTCGCATCCAGCCTGGACCAGGCCGGCTCGATTACGCGCACGGCCGAGGACGCGGCCCTGCTGCTGGACAGCATGGCTGGCCACGATCCGCGCGACTCGACCTGCGCGGAGCGCGACGGCGAGGACTATTCGGGGCCCCTGCAGGACCTGCAGGGCAAGGCCCTCAAGGGCGTGCGCGTGGGCATCGTAAGGGAGTTCATGGACGAGGGGCTGGACGCCCGCTGCCGGCAGGTTTTCGTGGACAACATGGAAACGCTGCGCGGCCTGGGGGCGGTCGTTACCGAAGTTTCGCTGCCTCGGCTGCCGCTCTCGGTTCCGGTCTATTACGTCGTCGCGCCCGCCGAGTGCTCGTCCAACCTGTCGCGCTTCGACGGCGTGCGATTCGGTCTGCGCGAAGCGGGCGCCGACAGTCTGGAGGAACTGTATACGAGGACCCGCCGGGCGGGCTTCGGCGAGGAGGTCCGGCGCCGCATACTGGTGGGCGGCTGGGTGCTGTCCAAGGGATACTTCGACGCCTATTACCTTCAGGCCCAGCGCGTGCGCCGGCTGGTCGCGGACGATTTCAGCAAGGCCTTCGAAACGGTGGACCTGCTGGCGGGACCGACCGCGCCCGCGCCCGCTTTCGGAATCGGCGAAAAAATCGACGACCCGATCCAGATGTACCTCAACGACATCTATACCATCGGCGCCAGTCTGGCCGGAATCCCCGCCATTTCGATTCCCGCCGGTACGGTGGACGGGCTGCCGGTGGGATTGCAGCTCATGGGCCGGCCGTTTGCCGAAGCGGACGTATTGCGCGCCGCGCACGCCTATCAACTGGAGACCGACTGGCATCGCCTGTGGCCCCCCGGCATGTCGGCGCCCTGCTAACGGGAGATCGCGGGATGGAATTCGACGTGGTCATCGGGCTGGAAATACACGTCCAGCTCGCCACGCGCAGCAAGATGTTCTCGGGCGCATCGACGGTGTTCGGTGCCAGTCCCAACACCCAGGCCTGCCTGGTGGACCTCGGTTTTCCGGGCACGCTGCCGGTCGCGAACCGCGAGGCCGTGGCCATGGCCGCCCGATTCGGACTGGCGACGGGCGGCCAGGTTGCGCGCCGTTCGGTGTTTGCGCGCAAGAACTACTTCTATCCCGACCTGCCCAAGGGCTACCAGATTTCCCAGTTCGAGCTGCCCATCGTGAGCGGCGGTTCGGTGAAGGTGGCCGTTCCCGGCTCGCCGGCCCGGCAGATCGAACTGACCCGCGCGCATCTCGAGGAGGACGCCGGAAAGTCCCTGCACGACGCCATGCCCAACGCCACCGGCGTGGACCTGAACCGTGCGGGTGCGCCGCTTCTCGAAATCGTGACCGAGCCGCAACTGCGGTCCCCGGAGGAGGCCTCCGCATGCATGCGCGGCATCCACCAGCTCGTGACCTGGATCGGTATCTCCGACGGCGCGATGCAGGAGGGTTCGTTGCGCTGCGACGCCAATATCTCGCTCAAGAAGCCCGAAGCCACGGAACTGGGGACCCGCACCGAAATCAAGAACCTCAATTCCTTCCGGTTCGTGGAACGCGCGCTGCGCTGCGAAATCCTGCGCCAGGCCGAGGTGCTGCGCCAGGGAGGAACCATCGCGCAGGAGACCCGCCTCTACGACTCGGCCCTGGATACGACCCGGCCGATGCGCGACAAGGAGCAGGCCAACGACTATCGCTATTTTCCCGATCCGGACCTGCCGCCGCTGGCGCTGGAGCCGGGCTTTCTCGAGGATTTGCGCGGAACCCTTCCCGAACTGCCGCACCAACGGCGCGACCGGTTCCAGACCGACTACGGTCTGCCCGCCGAAGACGCCCGGCGGCTGTGCGAAAGCCGAGCCACGGCCGACTACTTCGAGACGGCGGGCAAGGCCTGCGGGGACATGCTGCTGGCGGCGCGCTGGACCAGCGGCGAACTGGCGGCCGCGCTGAACCGCGATGGCCTGGACATCGCCGACAGCCGGGTGAGCGCCGGCGATCTGGGAGTGTTGCTGTCCCGTCTGCGCGACGGTTCGCTTTCGGGCAAACTGGGCAAGGAGGTGTTTCAGGCGATGTGGGCTGGCGAAGGGAGCGCCGACGACGTCATCAAAGAGCGCGGACTGCGCCAGATTTCCGATGCCGGGGCGCTTGAAGGCGTCATCGAAGAGGTCATTGCGCGGCACGACGAACAGGTCCGACAGTACCGGGAGGGCAATACCCGGGTGTTCGGTTTCCTGGTCGGCCAGGTGATGCGCGCGACCAAGGGTCAGGCCAACCCGCAGCTCGTCAATCAAATGCTGCGCGAGCGGCTCTAACAGCATGCTATTGCGCTTCGATATCGCCCTTCATTGCCCCCTTTTCCTCCGGGGGACGCATGAATACATCCATGTAGCTTGCTCCGCCATCCCTGGCTCCAATACCCCCAGAGGAAAAGGGGGCAATGAAGGGCTACGGTAGCGATGGAGCAAGGGTGCGGTAGTAGATGAGTACTTCGGCGATACGTACGCGCGAGTTGACGCGGACCTACCGGATGGGGACCGATACGGTGGTGGCGCTGTGCGATGTCAGCCTGGCGGTGCGGCCGAACGAGTACCTGGCCGTCACGGGCCCGTCCGGATCGGGAAAATCGACGCTGATGAACCTGCTCGGCTGCCTGGAGACGCCCACCGCGGGAGACTATTGGCTGAACGGCGTGCACGTGTCGCGCATGAGCGGCCGGGAGCTGGCCAGGGTGCGCAACCGGCAGGTGGGTTTCGTGTTTCAGACCTTCAATCTGCTGGAGCGCTGCAGCGCCGTGCAGAACGTGGAGGCGCCCCTGATCTATGCCCGGATGCGCCGCCGCGAACGCCTGAAGCGGGCGACCGAGGCCCTGGAACGGGTCGGGCTGGCCGACCGCCTTGCGCACCGGCCCAGCCAGCTCTCGGGGGGACAGCGGCAACGAGTGGCGATTGCGCGCGCGCTGGTTACGCGCCCGAGCATCTTGCTGGCGGACGAACCCACGGGTAATCTGGACTCCGCGACCGGAGCGGAAGTCCTGACATTGTTCGATTCCCTGCACAGTGACGGCCACACGCTGATCGTGGTTACCCACGACGCCGGCATCGCCGCGCGCGCACAGCGCAGGATCGAGATGTTGGACGGCAGGATCACGGCCGACACCGGCACAGGAGCGGAAGCCCGTGCGTGATTCCCCCTTTACGTGGAGCGTCGGCGGCAGGACAGCCGCCGCCGAGCCCCATGGACGGGTTCATGCGTCTCCACGCAAAGGGGGAATCAAGCACGGGCGAGGGACCACGAGAACGCTGTGGCGCGGCGGCGCGGCTTTCGGACTGATGCTGGTCATGGCCGGCTGCGCCGAGGAACCGGCGCCCGAACCGCAGGCCTACGACCAGGCGCCCGTGGAGCTTCGCGACATCCGCGTGTTCGTGGAGGCCGCCGGCGCTGTCGAACCGCTGCGCACCGTCGAACTGAAATCCAAGGCTTCCGGCGAGATACTCGCAATCAACGCCGAGAACGGCGACCCGGTTGAGCGTTCGGCCCTGCTGGTGCGGATCGACAAGCGCATCCCCACCAACAACCTGGCCCAGGCCGAGGCGGCGCTGAAAGCCGCCGAGTCGCGCCAGTCCATCGCCAAGTTGCAGATGGAGCGGGCGGAGAGGCTGGTGGCCGACAACACCATCACCGACAGCGAGTTCGAAGAGACGGCGCTGGCGCTCTCGGAAGCCGAGGCGCAACTGGTTCGCGCCCGCGTGGACGTGGAAAACGCCCACATCGCGCTGGACGACACCGACGTGCTGGCGCCGATCGACGGAACCATCATCGAGCGCAATGTCGAGCCCGGACAGGTCATTTCATCGCCCACCCAGGATGTGGGGGGCGGCACATTGCTGTTGCGCATGGCCGATCTGGGCCGGGTCCTGGTGCGCACCCGCGTGGACGAGACCGACATCGGCAAGATCAATGCCGGAATGCAGGCGCAGGTCAGGGTGGCGGCCTATCCCGCCCGCGAATTCACCGGTTATGTGGAGAAGATCGAGCCGCTGGCCGTAGTCGAACAGAACGTCACGATGTTCTCGGTCCTGATCCTGCTCGACAACCCCGACTCGCTGCTGCTGCCGGGCATGAACGCCGAGGTTCAGATCAAGATCGCCGAGGAACTCGAAGCGCCCGCCGTGCCGATGGCGGCGCTGCGCACGATCGACGACATCGAGGCGACGGCGCACATGCTGAACTGGCCTTACAGCAATCTTCACGACGCGGTCATGAAGGAGCGGGAAGAGACCGGCGACGGCGGGCAGGCGGATCCGGCGGCATCCTCTGGATTCGATTCCGGGGATTTCGCCCGCCAGCAGAATCGCACCGGGCAGCGCCCGCAGCTCAGCCCCGAACAGCGCCAGGCCATGCGCAGGGCCATGGGCGACGCGATGCGCAATCAGCCGCGGCGCGTGGGACGGCCCTGGACCGGCGGCGCGAGACCGGGCGGCGGTCCCGGGCGCCGCTTCCTGCAGCAGGGGCCGGATTACGACTTCAGGGCGGAATACTGGGTGCTGGTCATGCGCGACGACGGTCCGGCGCCGTCCTGGGTTCGCACGGGCTTGAGCGACTTCGAGTACTCGGTCGTGCTAGGGGGACTCGAGGAGAACGACGAGGTCCTTCTGCTGCCCAGCGCGGGACTCTATGAATCGCAGTCCAACCTGCGCAACTGGATGCGCCGCCGCTCCGGCGGCCTCCCCGGCATCGGCTAGAGGTATTCGAGGATCTCGATCGCGGCGCGTTCGCCGGACTCCATTGCGCCCTCCATGCCGCGATTCAATTGCGCGGTGTGCTCTCCGGCAAAGTGAATGCGGCCATGCGGCTCGGCGATCGTCCGGGCGAACGCGGTGACCTGACCGGGCTTCCAGTAGGCGTAGGCGCCGCCGGCATAGGGATTGTTGGACCATTTCCAGAGGTAGATAGGTTCCAGCGCGTCCTTGAGTGACGGCCGCAGCCGGATCAGCTCTGCCGTCACTTCGGCGATCGCGGCCTCCTCTTCCATCTGCGCAAGCTTCAACGCCGAATGGTCATTGACGTAGGCCAGGCAGCTGGTCACCGCGTCGGGGCTGCCCGGGTCGTTCTTCAGCGCCATGAACCGTCCTGGGAGTGCGTCCGTCCACATGCTTGGCGCCATGCCGTCCTGTTCCCAATAGGGTTGCTTCACCGCGTAGTGGATCTGCGTGCACGGCGTATAGCCGAGGTTGTCGATCGCGGCCCTCTGCACGGCCGGCGGTTCGGGATCGAGCGCGATCCTCCGCAGCGCCGCAAAGGGAATGGCGATGATCGCGCGCGACGCATGAAGCCGGCGGCCGTCCTCCAGGCTGATCCGCACCCGGCCGCCCTCGTCGGCGATCGCCGCAACGGGGCTGTTCAGCAGCACGTCGCCGGTCAGATTGAGCGCCATCGCCTCCGGAATCCGCTGGTTCCCGCCCTTTGCGGCCCCGCCCTGGCCCGGCCAGTTGGCCTGATGGATCGCGAAACTGATCGTGTGAAACATCATCAGGGCGGACAGGTCGTGATGATCGGTGCCGTAACCCGAATTGAGTCCCGACCCGAGTTCGACGCTGGCCTCCGCCAGGCCCGCTTCCGTAAGCACCTCGCCGACCGACCGGTCCCAGTCGGCGAACTCCGGCCGCCGCCAGGCGCCCAGGTCCCCCTCCGGAAACGGGTTGAGTTCGGCATACATCCGATAGGGAGGCCGCGACGGCGGCATTTGCCGGGCCCACTCCTGCCGGTACGGATTCAGGGCATGACCGGGCCAGTCGTCCTCGCTGATCAACTGGTCCTGGATGCAGAACAGCATCTCGCCTTCGCGGGGCTCGGTGCGCGGGCGCATGGGCCCGATCTCGACGCCGTACTGCCGGGCCGCGTTCAGCAGCCGCGCATAACCCCCGCCGGCGCCGTTTGCGCCAAGCTCCGGATACCCGGGAACGATGTCGTCGGCAACGGTGTGGAGCCGTCCGCCGAAACGCGACGTGGCCTCCACCACCATCACGCTCACGCCCAGTTCTTCAAGCAGCAGCGCCGCGTTCAGTCCGGCCAGGCCGGCGCCGATCACGATCACCTCCGCATCCAGGCCGGCGCCGGTCTGCGCGCCCCGCAAGCCACGCGGCAGCATCCACGAGCCGGCCAGGGCGGTCCCACCGGCCAGAAACCGCCGGCGCGTAGAGCGCCCGACGATCTGTTGCGCTGCCTTGTTCTTCGTCGGCCTCATGATCGAGAGTCGAGTTTGCACCATGGACGGATATGAATCCAGCGCCCGAACCCGGGCTCGCCTTCCAATTGAAGCTTTACGGCGGGGCATTCGGAGCCTTCAGTTATATTTCCCGCAGGATCGCTCTACGCCGGAGGTGGCGAATGTCCGAGCAAGCACTTCCCGGAAAACCCCGTCGGGTGCCCATGGACGCCAGCGGCTATTCGCGCAGGCGCTTCATCGGCGCCGGCGCGGGCGCGCTGGCGGTGGCCGGGCTGCCGGCCGCTGCGCGTGCGGTCACGAACTACAAGGGTCATGACGTCATCGTTGTCGGCGCCGGCCTGTCGGGCCTGCACGCCGCCTGCATCCTGCAGGAACAGGGTCTTGACGTCATGACGCTGGAAGGCCGCAACCGGATCGGCGGCCGTGTTTATACGCTGATGGACGTGCCGGGCAAGCCGGAAGCCGGCGGCGAATGGATGGGCGCCAACTATGCCCGCATGATCGACACGTCCCAAAGGCTCGGGCTGCAAATGCTGGGGCCGGACGAAGCGAGCGACATTCGCGAATGGTGCTACCGCATCCGCGGCGAGTACATCCTGGCCTCGGACTGGGAAAGCCATCCGCTCAACCCCACGGAGGGCGATGACCGCCGGATACTGCCTCACCGGATGCTGTTCGAGCTGTCGCACAAGAACAATCCGCTGTCGGGCCAGCCCCTGGATGCCTGGATCACGCCGGAGTTCGCGCGCTTCGATATTCCCCAGACGCACTACCTCAAGGAGTATCTCGGTTTCGACGACGAAACGATCCGCCTCATGAACGTGGTGATCCATACCGACCACATGGACAACACCTCGGCCCTGCACGAAATGCGCCGCTACGCGGTGGGGGAATTCAATGCTTCGCGGGCCCTGGCCAACGCCGGCCAGCCCGCCTGGGTGCAGATCAAGGGCGGCAACTCGCGCCTGCCGGAAGCCATGGCCGCATCCCTGGACAACCCGGTGGAACTGAACAAGACCGTTTACGCCTTCGAGGACAAGGGCAAGGAGGTGACCGTGCATTGCATGGACGGCACGCGCTATACCGCCCGCCAGGTCATCTGTTCGACGCCCTGGCCGGTCCTGCGCAAGGTCAAGTTCACGCCACGCCTGCCGGCGCGGATGGAACGGGCGATCGACGAAATCGACTACGGCACCTCCATACAGGTGCATTTCCTGCTCAGGAAGAACTTCTGGGAGCTCGACGAAATGCCCGGCAGCATGTGGACCGACGAACCGTTCGAGCGCTTCGGCGTCCATCACCGCGGTCCGAACGGCGAGGCTACTTCCGCGGTCGCCTTCATCAACGGCAACGAGGCCTACAAGTACGACTTCATGAGCGACGAGCAGGTCAGCGAATACACGATGCGGGAACTTGAGCGGGTCCGGCCTTCGCTCAAGGGCGCGCTCGAACCGATCGGGATCCAGTCCTGTCATCGCGAAGTCCACGGCGGCGGGGACTGGGTGTTCTGGCGTCCCGGCCAGGTCGGGCAGTTTGCCGCCCACATGCGCGAAGCCCACGGCAATATTCATTTCGCCGGAGAACACACGGCCCTGATGGAGCGCGGCATGGAAGGCGCCTTCGAGTCGGGCGAGCGCGCCGCGGTGGACGCGCTGCTCCGTTCCTGAGTCCCGCCATGAGAGTTCTGCTTCTTGCGCTCTTGTGCGCCCCGTTGGCCGCGGCCGCGGCGCCCGAGAATGATCCGTTCGCCCGGGACCTGATCGTACTGACCGACTGGTTCGAAGGCGAGTTCGACAACGAGGAGCAGCGCTGGTTTCAGGCCGACCCGCGTTCGAACACGCCCGAGGACCAGCGGCATGTGCGCGTGCACGCGACGCACAAGCGCATCGACGCGCCGGACTTCGGCGAGCACGTGTTTTACGTGGAGGAGTACACCCACGACGACCCCGAGAGAGTCTACCGCCAGCGCCTGGTGATCTTTTCTTCGGCCCCGGAGGAGGGCGGGATCCGCATGCGGCAGGGCTTCTTCAATGAGCCGGAGCGCTTTCTCGGTGCCCAGCACAAACCCGGCGTCTTCGACGATCTCAAGGCGGAGGACGCATTCTTCCTGGACGAGTGCGACGTCTACTGGAAGCGCGTGGCCGGGCAGTTCGAAGGCGGCATGCGGCCGAAAGCCTGCGTGTTCGGCGAGGGCGAGTTGCGCCGCTATTCGGTCCACGATCTCTATCTTTCCGAGGCCAAGTACTGGCGGGTGGATTCCACCTTCCTGGTCGCCGACGACAGCCTCCACATCGGGATGCCGGCGGACCAACCCTTCGAGTTGCGCCGCGTGAAACGCTTTACCTGCGGCATCACATTCGACCCGCGCAGCCCCGAGCCCCAGGAAATCACGGACATCCCGCTGCACAGCCAGGGTGGATCGGCCGACGTAACGCGGGAACGCGATGGCCAGGAGTTCACGCTCCTGATGCGCGACAAGGAATACCCGTATTACTCGACCCGGCCGGATTTCATCTATTTCTCGATCCGCCGCAAGGGAGAACTCGCTTCGGTCGTGTTTACCGTCAACGACCCGGATTCGCGCTCGCTGGCCGTGAATACCGGAGAGCTGCTGGCGTACTGCTACCGGGACGGCTACGAATTCCGCGAGTCGCTGGAAGCGCTGGCGATAGCCGGCGGGGAGCGCTGACATGCCTGAGAAGAACCGTTATCCGACTGTGTTCGGCCAAACCGCCAGGACGGTGTTGATTGCCGGACTGATCTTTGCGCTGACCGCCGGCGCCGATGCGCCCGGCCCGGCCGCAGGGCCGCTGGGGCAGGCTTCCGATTCGGTCGCGGGCGAGTCCGCCGAGGCGCCCAAGGCCGCTTCGGAACAGCCGCAAGCCCAGTCGGATCCAGCGGCGATGCGGCGCGGGCGCATCCTGTTTCTGCAATGCACGGCCTGTCATTCCCTGAAGGAGGGCGAGGCGCACAAGGTCGGTCCCAACCTTCATCGCGTGATCGGGGCTCCGGCCGCCCACAAGCCGGACTACAACTACACGGACTCCCTGAAGGATTCGGGAATCGTCTGGTCGCGGCAGAACCTCAGCCGTTTCCTGGCGGACCCTTACGAACTCGTTCCGGGTACCGCCATGGTCTTCATAGGAATTGAGAGAGGCGCCGATCGCGCGGCATTGATCGACTACCTCGAGCAGGAAACGCGCTAGCCGATTTCCGCGGGGTCCACGTCGACGGACCAGCTGACGCGGCGCGGACGCTTGAGTTCGCGAACAGCCGGTATCCAGCGTCCCAGGAAAGCCTGAAGGCGTGCGCGGTCGGGCGAGCGCGCCAGCAGGTGCGCGTGGTTGCGGTCGCGCCGGCGCTCCATCAGGGCGGGGGCCGGACCCAGCACCTCCACCGCGGACCCGGCGGCGTTTTCCGGTACGGCCGCTTTGGCTCGATCGAGGAACTCGCGAACGCTTGCCGCTTCGGGCGCGTTGGCCCGCAGCACCGCAAGGTGCGCGAACGGCGGCCAGCCGCTGAGCCGGCGCAGGTCCAGCGCCGAGGCGGCAAAGCCGCCGTAACCCTCCTTCAGCAGCTGGCGAAGCAGGGGGTGCTCGGGAAAGCGTGTCTGCAATACCAGCAGGCCGGGCTGCTCGCGCCGTCCCGCCCTGCCGGCAACCTGCACCAGCGTCTGCGCCAGCCGTTCGGGCCCGCGGAATTCCTGGGAAAACATGCCCTGGTCGGCGTCGATCACCCCCACCAGCCCCAGGCTCGGGAAGTCATGGCCCTTGGTGAGCATCTGGGTGCCGAGCAGGATCCGGTAATGCCGTTCGCGAATGCCGCCCAGGATGCTCTCCAGCCTGCGCCGGCCGCGCACGTTGTCGCGGTCCATACGGGCCACCGGGTAGTCCTCGAAGCGCGCCTGTAGTTCTTCCTCCAGCCGCTCCGTTCCGCGACCGATGGTCTGAAGCGGCGAGCCGCAGTTTTCGCAGACGGGCGGCGGGCGGCGCCTGGCGCCGCAGTGATGACAGAGCAGCAGGTCGCGCCTGCGATAGAACACCAGGCGGGCGTCGCAATGGCTGCATTCTTCCGTCCGACGGCAATCCGGACACATCAGCACCGGCGCGAAGCCGCGGCGGTTGAGGTACAACAGCACTTGCGCACCCGAATCGAGCTGTTCGGACATGGCCTGGAGAAGCGGTGCGCTCAGTCCATGCTCCGGCGGGTGCCGGTTGAGGTCCACCAGCCGGGCCAGCGGAGGCCGCGACCCGGTGACCTTCTTCGTCAGCCGCGGGTGCGTATAGCGCCCTCTTTGCACGTTCAGCAGGGACTCCAGAGCCGGCGTGGCGGAGCCCAGCACGACCGGAATCCGGGCCCTGGACGCGCGCATGACCGCCAGGTCGCGCGCCTGGTAGCGGAAGCCGTCCTGCTGCTTGTAGGACGGATCGTGCTCTTCGTCGACCACGATCAGGCCGAGTTCGCGACAAGGCACGAACACGGCGGAGCGGGTGCCGACCACCAGCCGCGCCCGCCCGGCGCGGGCGTCCGCCCAGGCGTTCAGACGCTCGCCGTCATTCAGGCCCGAATGCAGCACGGCCGCCGGCACGCGGAACCGGGCCTTCAACCGATCGGCAAGCTGCGGAGTCAGACCGATTTCAGGGGCCAGCAGCAGGCATTGCCGGCCCGAGGCCAGCACCTGTTCCACGAGGTGGAGATAAACCTCGGTCTTGCCGCTGGCCGTAACGCCATCGAGGAGATGACAGGCATAGCCCTGGCTCATCGGCATGGCGCTCACCGCGGCGGACTGCTCGGGGCTCAACGCAAGCGGTTCCTCGCGCAGCATGTCCGCATGATCGGGAGTCCCGGGCTCGAAAGACTCGGCGAGTTCCTTTTCCTCAAGTATCCGAATAATCCTCCGCCAGCCCGACGTAAGCGAAACAAGCGCTTCTTCCGCCACGCCGTTGCGCCCCGCCGCCAGCAATGCTTCGAGTAGCTCAAGCTGCTTGGGCGCGCGCGACAGCAGTTTCGGCACTTCGCCCGAGACGTTCTCGCAGACCCGCCAGCGCAGCGGGGGAAATGGCAGCCTGCCGCCGCCGCGCAACTGTTTCGGCAGCGCGTAGGCAAGAACCTGGCCGAGAGGATGGCAGTAGTAGTTCGCAGCCCAGCACAACACGTCCAGGGTGACCGGGTCCCAGAGCGGCTCGGCATCCAGCACGTCCAGCACCGGCCGCAGTCGTTCGGCCGGCACGTCCGACGCGTCGAGGTGCTCGAGCACAAAGCCGGTGCGCCTCCCCTTGCCCAGCGGCGCCGAAACACGCGCCCCCACAGGGGGGACGGGACCCTCGGCGGGCGCGAGATAGTCCAGCAAGGGGGCCGCGAAACGCGGCCCCACCGCCACCCTCAGGAGAGATCCGGACGACATGACCCGAGCATAGCCCGGACTGTGCGGCTGGTGCAGTTCAAAAAGGTGGCGCGTTCCGTCCTATTGCACGACGTCCGCGTTCCAGTTTTCGGTCGGACGCTCGATGATGTTGATCATCATGCCGTCGGGATCGCGGCAGGTCATTTCCAGCTGGCGCAGCGTGTGCACCGCGAGCAGTTGCGGTTCGCAAACGACCTCGCCGCCCAGTTCCACGATGCGGTCGCGCACCGCGTGAATGTCCGTTGCGAAGAACACCATGCAGCCTTCGCCCAGATTGGCTCCCCGGTTCTCGCGTCGGAACGAGGGGGGTGAGGGCTTCGCCTCGAACAGGCCCACCATTCCGAAGTTGAGTTCGTCGGCCTTCACGATCTCGTAGCGGATCACGCTGTCTTCCGGGACCCCGATCAGCGCATGCCCCACCTTGTGCTCAAGCACTCCGTTGGCGTAGACCTCGCGGTAGCCGAGGGCTTCCCTGTAGAAGCGAACGGATTTTTCCAGGTCGGATACGAAGATGGCGGTGCGCACGATGCGGCTGACTTGTGGCGTGTCGTTCACGTTGGACCTCCCTCATAGAACAAGGGCGCCAGATTAACGCGAAACAGCGAGCGGCTGCTGGCGCGCTGGGTGTCTTGCCCGGTCCTTCCGGGAGACGCATGAATCCATCCATGGAGCTTGGTTCCGGCATCCCTGCCTCCAACACTCCCGGAAGGACCGGGCAAGACACCCAGCGAAAGGCGGGACGCCTTCGCTCTCTGGCTAGAAGTCGGACGGGCGCTCGATGAGGTTGATCAGCATGCCGTCGGGGTCTCGGCAGGTCATTTCCAGGCTCCCGGGACCGGTGCCCCGCACGACCAGACGCTGCGGCTCGCATACGATCTCCGCGCCCATGTCCACCAGGCGGTCGCGGACCGCGCGAATGTCCGTGGTCAGGAGAACCAGACAGCCTTCTCCGATATTCACGCCCCCGCTGGCGCGGCTGACCCTCGGCGGCGACGGCTTGACCTCGAACATGCCGATCATCCCGAAGTTCGGACCTTCCGCCTTGACGATCTCGTAGCGAATTGCCGAGTCCTCCGGCACGCCGAGCAGGGCGTGCGCGACCTTGTGGGTCAGTTCCCCGCCGCTGTAGACCTCGTGATAGCCCAGGCCCTGCCTGTAGAAACGCGACGACCGGTCGAGGTCGGAAACAAAGAGTGCGGTGCGCACCAGGCGGCTGACTTGCGGCGTGTCGTTCACGGTGGTCCTCCCATTGAGGATCGGGCGGCTAGATTTCGTGCACCGCCCGGATCAGTTCGGCGCACATGGCCTGGCCGTCGCCGTAGAGCATACGGGTGCGGTCCTCGTAGAACAGCGCGTTCTCGATGCCGGAAAAGCCGGTCCCCTTGCCGCGCTTGATCACAATGGCGTTGCTGGCCTTGTCGGCGTCCAGTATCGGCATGCCGTAGATGGGGCTGGCGGTGTCGGTCCGGGCGGCCGTGTTGACAACATCGTTGGCGCCGATCACCAGCGCCACGTCGGTCTTGGGAAATTCCGGGTTGATTTCCGCCTCGTCGAATATGAGGTCGTAGGGCACGCCCGCTTCCGCCAGCAGCACGTTCATGTGCCCCGGCATGCGGCCGGCCACCGGGTGGATCGCGAACTTGACCCGCACGCCCCGCTTCATCAGCGCCTCGGCCAGTTCCCACACCTTGTGCTGGGCCTGCGCCACGGCCATGCCGTAACCCGGGATGATGATGACCTGGCGGGCGAAACCGAGCATGACCGCCGCGTCTATGGCCTCCACCGGCTTCATCGTTCCCTCGATCTCGTCGCCTTCGGCGGCGGTCTCTCCGAACGCGCTGAACATCACGTTGCCCAGCGACCGGTTCATCGCCTTGGCCATCAACTGGGTCAGCAGCGTGCCCGCCGCGCCGACCACGGTGCCGGCAATGATCATGGCCGCGTTATCCAGCACCAGGCCTTCCAGGCCGACCGCCAGACCGGTCAGCGCGTTGTACAGCGAAATCACCACCGGCATGTCGGCGCCGCCGATCGGCATGGTGAGGGTTACCCCCAGCAACAGCGCCAGGGCAATGAACACCGTGAGCCACGGCCCGCTTACGCCCAGGATCACGAGCACTCCCGCAGCCACCGCCGCCAGAAGGATCACGACGTTGAGCAGGTTCTGTCCGGCGAAACGCAGCGAGCGTTTCAGCCAGCCTTGCAGCTTGGCGAAGGCCAGCAGGCTGCCGGAGAATGAAACGGCGCCGATCAGCGCACCGGTGACCGCCAGAGCGATCACCGTCCAGCCGAACTCCTCGCCGCCATGTCCGCCGCGAAGCAGCTCCACCCAGGCGATCGCCGCCGCCGCGCCGCCGCCCATGCCGTTGTAGAGCGCGATCATCTGCGGCATGCCGGTCATCGCCACCCTGCGGCCGCTGATCCAGGCCCATGCACCGCCAATGACAATCGCCGTCCCAATCAGCAGCAGATTCTCGGGCTTCATTCCCGGCCAGAAGAACGTCACGACCGTGGCCAGCACCATGCCCACGCCGGCCCAGACGATGCCCTGCCTTGCACCGGCCGGCGAACTCATCGCCTTCAGCCCAAGAATGAACAGGACAGCGGCCAGGAAGTAGCTGGCGGCAATGAGAGTGTTCAGACTCACTCTTCGTCTTCCCTATCGCCGTCCTTGCTGCGCTTGAACATCTCCAGCATCCGCTCGGTGACCACATAGCCGCCCACCGCGTTGGCGGAGGCCAGCATCACGCCCGCGAAGCCGATCGCCTTCTCCAGAAACGTTTCCGCGAACCCCAGCGCCACCATCGCGCCGACCAGGACGATGCCGTGAATGAAGTTCGACCCGGACATCAGCGGCGTGTGCAGGATCACCGGCACCCGCGAAATGACCTCGTAGCCGACGAAGGCCGCCAGCATGAAGATGTACAACGCTACGAAGCCGTCAATCATTGCGGTTCAGTCCCTCTTCGCTCCCGCGTAACGAATCTCGCCCTCATGGGTCAGCAGCGTGCCCGCGAATACAGGGTCGTCAAGGTCGAGCGAAAACTCGTCGCCGTTGATGGCGGGTTTGATGAAATTGAACAGGTTGCGGGAATACATGGCGCTGGCGTGGCGCGCCATCATCGCCGGCACTTTCAACGGCGCCATGATGCGCACGCCATTGTGGTCGATCGTCTCCCCCGGCCGGCTCAATTCGCAATTGCCGCCCCCCTCGGCGGCGAGGTCCACGATGACCGAACCCGGCCGCATCTGCTCCACCGCGGCGGCGCTGACGATGCGCGGCGAGGGCCGACCCGGAACCGCGGCCGTGGTGATCAGTATGTCGGAGGCGGCAATGTGGCGATCTAGGGCCTCCTGCTGCATGGCCTTTTCCTCGTCCGTAAGTTCACGCGCATAGCCGCCTTCGCCGGTCGCGCTTACGCCGGAGTCAACGAAGCGGGCGCCCAGGGACTCCACCTGCTCGCGCGTTTCCTCGCGCACGTCATAGGCCTCGACCACGGCGCCCAGCCGGTGGGCGGTGGCGATGGCCTGCAGTCCCGCGACGCCGGCGCCCAGAACCAGGACCCGCGCGGGACTGATCGTGCCGGCGGCGGTGGTCAGCATGGGCAGGAACTTCTGCGATTCGTCGGCCGCCATCAGGACCGCCTTGTAGCCCGCTACCGAGGCCTGCGAGGACAGCACGTCCATGGATTGGGCGCGGGCAATCCGCGGCACCAGTTCCATCGAAAACGCCGTTACCCCGGAGTCCCGCAGGGCGTCGGTCGTTTCAGACGGCGTGTAGGCATTCAGCAGGCCCATCACCATCGCGCCCTTCTTCAGGTCCGCGATGCGCTCGATCTCCGGTGGCCCGACGCAGAACAGGGCATCGCATGCCCTGGTCACGGCGCCGGGCGACGACTCGAGACCGATGTCCTTGTAGTCGCTGTCCGCGAAACTTGCGGCAAGGCCCGCGCCCTTCTCCATGACGACGCGCAGCCCCGCAGCCTGCATTCGCGCCCAGACCTTGGGCACCACGGCCACGCGCTTTTCGCCTGGCGCGGTCTCGCGCAAAACGCCGATTGTCAGGGGCATCTGGGAGAAGAAATACTGCGCAGCAAGCGGGAGTTGGCGCGCATTTTAGCCGACCGGCCGCGCCGGTTTTGCCCGTCGGACATTGAAATTTCGCAATTTAGATGTATAAGGCCACCTGAAAGGGAGCGTGTGATGCTGCTGCTTGAAGACGCCTTGGACTTGCGCCAGTGGGTGCTGCGCACCGACGTGGCGGGCCGCCCCCTGGGCTGGATCGACTACCGCGATGCCGTGCGGCTCTATCACGCGGGCCAGGTCGCCTATCACTGCGGCCGGCCCCTTTTCCGGATTCGCGGCGGTATCTGCGCGCTCACCGGCAACCGCAGCGAGGTGGACGTGAATACGATCGTGGCCACCCAGGGCGTGTCGGCAGGGCTCAACAAGCGTCTCGACAATTACACGCCGCCGCTCAACAACCACACGCTGTTCCGCCGCGATGCGCAGATCTGCATGTACTGCGGCGGGCGCTTCCTCAGGCGCGACCTGACGCGCGATCATGTGCGCCCGATCAGCCAGGGCGGATCGGACGTCTGGGCCAACGTGGTGGCGGCCTGCAAGCGCTGCAACAATTTCAAGGGCGGCCGTCTGCCCGAGGATGCCGGCATGCAGTTGCTGGCCGTGCCCTTCGTGCCGACCTATGCCGAGTACATCTATCTGAAGGGCCGGCGCGTGCTGGCCGACCAGATGGAGTTCCTGAAGGCCCATTTTCCGCGCGACAGCCGCCTGCAAAGCCGCTTCGAACAGGCTGCCTGAATCACCCGGACGGCGGGTCGTCGTGGCAACGGGCAATATCGAATCCGTCTTAAGCGAGGATCGCCGGTTCGACCCGGGCGAGTCTTTCGCCAACCGCGCACAACTCAAGCGGGAACAGCTTGCCGAACTTCGCCGGAGGGGCGACAGCGACCCGGTAAGCCTCTGGGCCGATTTGGCCCGCGAGATGCTGACCTGGCACAAGCCGTTCGCCGCCACCCTCGACCGTTCGCACGCGCCGCACTTCGCCTGGTTCTCCGATGGTGAACTGAACGCCAGCGAAGCCTGCCTGGGTCCCTGGATCCGGAAGGCCCCGGACCGCCCGGCGATCGTTTACGAGGGCGAGCAGGGCGACAGCCGCACGCTCAGTTACCGCGAACTGGGAGAAGCGGTGGAACGCCTGGGCGCCGCCCTGCGCGGACAGGGCGTGGCCAGCGGCGACCGCGTGGTGATCTACATGCCGATGTGTCCGGAAGCCATCGTCGCCATGCACGCCTGCGCGCGCATCGGCGCCGTGCATTCGGTCGTGTTCGGCGGCTTCTCGGCCCGCTCGCTCTACGACCGGGTAGTGGACGCCAGCGCCGAAGTCGTCATTACCGCCGATGCCGGACGCCGCGGCGGCAAATTCGTGCGCCTGAAGGATGCCGTGGACCGGGCGCTCGATTACGGCGAGCATCCGGTTCGCCGGGTGATCGTTTTCCGGCACTCGGGGGAAGACGTCGCCTGGCATGACAGCCGCGACCGCTGGGCGCATAAACTGACCGAAGCCGCCGCGGGCGACTGCCCGGCGGATTACGTGAACGCGGAGCATCCGCTGTTCCTGCTCTACACCTCCGGCTCCACCGGCAAGCCCAAGGGCATACAGCACTCCACGGCGGGCTACCTGCTGCACACCAGGCTGACCTGCCGCTGGGTGTTCGACCTGCGCGAGGATGACGTGTTCTGGTGCACCGCCGACGTGGGCTGGATCACCGGCCACAGCTACGTCGCCTACGGGCCGCTGGCCTCCGGCGCCACCGTCGTGATCTACGAGGGCGCCCCGACCTGGCCCCACGGCGGCCGTTTCTGGGAAATCTGCGAGCGCTACGGCGTGACCGTCTTCTATACCGCGCCTACCGCGATCCGCGCCCTGATGAAGCTGGGCGACGAACTGCCGGGGAAATACGATCTTTCTGCCCTGCGGCTGCTGGGAACCGTGGGCGAGCCCATCAACCCCGAAGCCTGGATGTGGTATCACCGCGTGATCGGCAACGGCAACTGCCCCATTGTCGACACCTGGTGGCAGACCGAGACCGGCGGCATCATGATTTCGCCGGTGCCGGGCGTCACCTCCACCAAGCCCGGCTCCTGCACCCGGCCGCTGCCCGGCGTGCAGGCGGCCATTGTGGACGAGAACGGCGAGGAGATCACCGAACCCGACCGCGGCGGCTACCTCGTGATCCGCCACCCCTGGCCGTCGATGCTGCGCAATATCTGGGGCGACAGCGAGCGCTACCGCGAGACCTACTTCGGCAAGTTCGGGAACGACTGCTACATCACCGGCGACAGCGCCCGGCGCGATGCCGACGGCTATTTCTGGATCATGGGCCGGCTGGACGACGTAGTGAACGTGTCCGGCCACCGCCTCGGCACGATGGAAGTCGAATCGGCGCTGGTAGCGCATCCTTCAGTTGCCGAGGCCGCGGTCGTCAGCCGGCCGCACGAGATCAAGGGCGAGTCCATCTTCGCCTTCGTGGTGCTCAAGTCCGGGAGCGAGGGCGTCCCGCCCTCAAAACAGAACACCATGGAGCAGGAACTGCGCGCCTGGGTCGACGAACAGCTCGGCCCCATCGCCCGCCCCGACGATCTGCGTATCGTCGAGGCCCTCCCCAAGACCCGCTCGGGCAAGATCATGCGCCGCCTGCTGCGCTCCATCGCCCGCGGCGAGGAAATCAACCAGGACGTATCAACCCTCGAAAACGCCGACCTCGTCCGCCAGCTCATGCAGCCCTGACGGCAATCAGGCTGCGTTTCGCCTCCGGGTATATACGTCACGAACGCGTTACACTTTGCGGCCCCCGGATCGGGAGTGGAGGAACCGTAATGAGGAAACTGCTTGGGGTGGCCCTGATGGCCCTGTTCTCGATGTCCGCGTCCGCCGACCTGGCGGAGCAACTCGCGGCGAGCGGCCGTTCGGATCAGGACAAGGCGCGGGACGAGGCCAGAAGGCCGGCCGAAGTGCTCGCCTTTCTCGGTGTTGAGCCGGGAATGACCGTAATGGACCTGCTGGCTTCGGGCGGCTGGTACACCGAGGTGCTTTCGGTGGCCGTGGGACCGGAGGGTACCGTCTATGCCCAGAATCCTCCCATGCTGCTGGGCTTCAATGACAACGCCTACGACAAGGCGATTACGGCCCGCCTGGCGGACAACCGACTCCCGAACGTGATCCGGGTGGATGGCGATGAGGGCGACACCGGCCTTGAGCCCGGCTCGCTGGACGCGGCGCTGACCGCCCTGAATCTGCATGACCGCCACAACTTCGGAAGCGACGAGGACGTTGCCATCCTGCTGGCCGCGGTCAGGGACCTGCTCAAACCGGGCGGCGTGCTCGGCGTGATCGACCACTACGGTGATCCGGACAAGGACAACACCCAGCTGCATCGCCTGAACGTGGCCACGGCGCTGCCGATCATCGAGGCCGCGGGCTTTGAGATCGAGAGTTCGGACCTGCTGCGCAATCCCGACGACGATCGCACCATCATGGTGTTCGACCCCGCGATTCGCGGAAAAACCGACCGCGTCCTCTACAAGCTCACAAAACCCACCGTCGAATAGCGCGCACGAGCCGTTTCCCGTCTCCCGGTCTTGCGGGAGTGTCGGCGACAGGGAGTCGCCGCCAAGCTCCATGGATGGATTTATGCGTCTCCCGCGAGACCGGGAGACGGGAAACGGCGGCTGACGGGTATCAGCGGAGGGTGATGGCGGGGAACAGGATCAGCACGCCCAGGAGCAGCGCGTCGCAGGCCAGGTAGGGCAAGGCCGCGCGGATGACCTGCCCGAGCGTCGTCCCCTTCGGCGCGACGCTCTGCATCAGGAACAGCAGCAGCCCGAACGGCGGCGTCGTCAGGCTCATCTCCAGGGCCAGCAGCACCACCACGCCGAACCAAATGGGGTCGAAGCCCATCAGCGTGGCCAGCGGAAAGAACACCGGGATGGTCAGCAGCATGATCGAAAGCTGGTCCATGAACATGCCCAGCACCAGCATCAACGCGAACATCAGCAGCAACTTGGCGTACGGTCCCGCCTCCAGGGCGATCGACCATTCCACCACCGCGGTGCTGGCGCCCGAGAAAGCCATCAACTGGCTGAACACCGATGAACTCAGGATCAGCAGGAACACCATGCCGGAGATTCGAACCGTGCTGGCCAGCGCCGCCCGCAGCGCCCTGACCGTGAGCCTGCGGGAAAAAGCCGCAAGCGCGGCCACGCTGAGCGCGCCGAAGGCCGCGGCTTCCGAGGGCGTGGCCCAGCCGAGCACAATGAAACCCACGACGCAGAACACCACCAGCCCCAGCGGCATGATGTTGAACACCACGAGCTGCACGCGGCGCTTGACCGGAACCCTTTGCACGCCGTAACTGGGCGCGCTGGCCGGATTGAGGCGCGCCTGCAGATAGATGACCAGGCTGTAGCCGACGGCCAGCACCAGGCCGGGAAGGATTCCCGCGATCAGCAGCGCGCCGATGTTTAGTCCCGCGAGGCTGCCGAGCAACACGCCCAGAGAAGAGGGCGGAATCAGCATGGCCAGGCCGCCGGTCCCTATGATGGGTCCGATGGACATGTGCGGCGCATACCCCCGGCGGGTCATTTCGGGGATCATCAGCGAGCCGAGCATGGCGGTGTTGGCCATCGTCGATCCGGTGAGCGTGGAAAAGGTCGAGCCGCCGGCAACGGTGATGTAGCTCAGGCGCGCGGGAAGCCGGCCGAACAGCGTCTCGAGCGCGTCGAACACCCGAAGCGCCAAGCCCGAATGAAACAGCAGGGCGCCCATGAACACGAACATGGGCACCGCGACCAGCGTGAAACTCGTGATCAGGCTGGTCGAGTTGTCCACGACCTGAAGCGGGCCGTACCAGTCGCCAACGAGTATCCAGGCGCCCAGGAGGTTGGCGGCCAGGAAGGCGAAAGCCACCGGCACGCCCATCGCCATGAAGGCGAGGACCAGAAAGAACACGGCGAGGCCTGCGGTCATGGCGGAAGATCAGAAGGCCTGGTCGGCCTCGGCCTGGGACATGCTGTCGCCGCGAATGAGGCACCGCGTGAACTCCACCGCCATCATGGAGAAGCCCAGCGTCACCGGTGCAAACAGCGCCCAGCGCGGCATGTCCAGCGAGCGGATTTCGACCTCGCCCCGCATGACCCCCTCTACCGCAAGGATGCCGGCCATCACCGCCACGATGACGCTGACGAGGGTGCAGAGGCCGAAGATCAGTTTGTCGAGTCTTCCACGCAAAGTCGGTGAAGTCCGCCGGTAGATCACTTCCACCACGATCCAGGCGCGCTCCCGCACCAGCCAGGGCGCGGCGGCCATGGTCAGGTAGAGCAACGAATACTCGGTAAGCGCCACCGTGTAGGCAGGCGGTTGCCGGCCAAAATTGCGCAGGGTCACGTCCACCACGATCAGCAGGCAGTCGGCGGCGATCAGCGCGCAGGCGAACAGCACCATGCCGTTCACGAGCTTGTCCCAGGCCCTGGAAATCATATCCCTGGACATTCCTCTACGGATCATTGAGGACGGGACGTCCTCCAGCCCGGGCCCCTTCGTCGCTCTGGGGGTAAAACAGTGGCTTCAGAGCCTCGACCGAGTCGGGAGCGCGCTTTTGCATGCGCTCCCAGACCACCTGGTGGGCAAGGTCCCGAAAGGCTTCCGGATCCGGCGCCGGTACGCTCTGAAATCCGGTCTCGGCCAGTTCCGCGTATTCGCGAATGCGCAGTTCGCGGAACCATTGGTTCGCCTCCACCGCGTACTTCGTCGCCTCGTCGGTCAGGATGTGGCGCGCTTCTTCGCTCAAGGCGTTCCAGCGATCAAGATTGATCTGCAGGCAGATGGAGAGGTTCAGCACTTCCGGATCGATGCGGTAGCGGACGAACTCCTCCACGCCCAGGTCCGCGAGGCCCACGCTGGTAAAGGCCAGGCCATCGACGATGCCGCGCTGCAGGGCGGTATAGGTTTCGCGCAGCGCAATCTGCACCGGGCGGGCCCCGAAGGCGTAAAGCAATTCCCGGTTGGACGGCGAGGTGCGGAGCTTCAGACCGCGAAGGTCCGGCATTCCCTCGGGCGTGAACTCGGGGCGCCGCGCCAGGTAGATGCTGATGCCGATGCCGGACTGCATCCAGCCGATCAGGTGGGCGTTGGCGCGTTTCTTCCAGTATGGCTGCAGGGCCTCAAGCGCGCCGCTGGCGCGCGCCTGCATCGGGTCGATGTTGGACGCGAAGATGGCGTCGCCCTCCGGCAGCAGCCCGAGGTAATAGGTGATGCCTCCCAATGCCATGTCGATCACGCCCCGCCTGAGGGCGTAAAAGAGCTGGCGCTGCGGTATGACCTCGGGGCCGCCGATGAACTCGATCTGCACGACGCCGCGGCCGCGTTCGTTGACCGCGTCAATGTAGTGCTGAGCGTGCTGCGAAAAGTTGATCTGCCGGTTCCAGGAACTGACCAGGGTCAGCGTCTCCTCGCCGGCGGCCGGCGCGCAAGCCGCCAGCGCGAGCGCGGTGACGAGCACCTTAAGCGACGGCCTTGCCACGATCCATGTCCGGCAGGGCGCCGGTCAGTTCCACCTGGCGCAGCCCGCGCCGCAGGAGCAGAAAGCCGACGGCCGCGGACACCAGGTTGCCCAGGGCGCCGCCGAAGAACACCCCGATCAACCCAAACCACAGGCCCAGCAGCCACGACAGCGGCACGTAAACCAGCAGCGTCCGGCACAGCGAGACCATCATCGCCGCCAGGGGTTTGCCGAGCGCGTTGAGCGAGGTGTTGGCGACTATGGTCACGCCCAGCAGGCAATAGGTCCACGGCAGGATGCGAAGCTGCGTCACCGCCGCGCGCATGGCGCCCTCGTCATGAGTAAAGAGTCCGACGATCGGTACGGCGAAGATGCTCAGCAAGGCGGCCACGGACAGGCCGTATATGGACGTGAAACGCAGACACCAGTTGTGCGCCTCCCGCACCCGGTCCATCCGCTCCGCTCCAGCGTTCTGGCCCACGAACGGACCGATAGCGGCGCCCAGCGCCATGAACGGCAACAGCGCCATCGCCTCGGTGCGGATTCCCACACCGAAGCCGGCCACCGCCGTCTGGCCGAAGCGCGCCACCATCGCCACCACGAAAGCGGATGTCAGGGGCGCCATCAACCCGGAAGCGGTAGCCGAAAGCCCCACATGCAGGATGCGCTTCCAGGAATCGAGAATCAGTTTCATGCCGCGCAGCGTCAGGAACTTGTCGCGGCGGATGCCGATGACCAGCATGGCCGCGAGCGACAGCAGGTTGGCAATCACGGTCGCAAGCGCCGCGCCCTGCACTTCCATGCGCGGGAACCCGAACAGGCCGAAGATCAGGATGGGATCGAGGACGGCATTGACCAGGGCGGTCAGGGCAAGCAGAACGCCCGGCGACTTGGCGTCGCCCAGCGCGCGCAGGATCGAACCGCCTATGGCGGGCCCAATCACGAAGACCAGGCCGACCAGGTAGATCTCCATGTAGTCGCGGACCAGCGGCATCGTGGTCTCGTCGGCGCCCATCAGGCCGAAGATGTCTTCCATGAAGACCCATCCCGCCGCCAGCAGCACCAGGCCCAGCATTCCGCTCAGCATGAACGCGTGGGTGGCGATGCGCCGCACCCGGCGCCTGTTGCCCTGGCCCAGCAGACGCGCGATCACGGAGCTGGCGCCTACGCCGATGCCCATCGCCACGGCGGCCACGACGAATCCCACGGGCTGCGTAAAACTGACGGCGGCCAGCGGCAGGGGACCGAGTCGGCTGACGAACCAGGCGTCCACCAGTCCGAACGAGATCATGGCCAGCAGCCCGATCATCATCGGGACCATCAGTTCCCAGAGATGACGGCCGACGGGGCCTTCGGTCAGGCGCGCTTCCATGACCCGCGCATGATACGGGACGGGCGCCGTTGTGCTGTCGCGCTACCGGAGCGACTCGACAAGTTCGTCCAGGCTGGAGACCCGGATATCCGCCTCGATCCGGCCTTGCGGAGCGCGCGCCGCCCCGGCCGCGGCTCCCGCATAGCGGTCCACCCAGGCGGTGCGGATCCCTTGCGCGCGGGCGGGCTCAATGTCGTGAAAAAGGCTTTGCGCGGCGTGCAGCAATTCGCCCTGTTCGATTCCCAGTTCCGCCAGCCGCGCCAGAAGGAATCGGAAATTGCGCGGATCGGGTTTGTACGAACCGATCTCCTCGGCCGTACAAACCAGGTCGAACTCAACCCCGAGCGCCTCCCGCGTCGCAGCAAAGGACTTGCGATCAATGTTCGATAGGACCGCAAGGCGGTAGCGTTGGCGCAAACGGGAAAGAGCAGAGGTCGTGTCGGGAAATGGCGGCCAGCGAGCTATGGACGCCCCGAACGAAGCGGCGTCGGCATCTGTCACCGGCAGATCAAATCGCCGACCGATCCTTCGCGCCACCTCGGCCAGCACATCGGGATACGCCATCTCTGGATGGGCGCTCTGCACCCGGGGCTCGGCGTCGCCGAACGCCGCCAGCAGCTCGGCACGGTCCAACTGCTTGTCGCACCGGCGCGCCCATGCCGATAACTCTTCGGCAATGCCGCTCTCCCAGTCGATCAATGTCCCGTAGCAATCGAAACTGATCGCCTTTATCTTCAATTCCGACTCCTTACGTCGTTCTTCCGCGCGAACCTGAAATTGTAGGCGTCGAGCAGCAATTTGACAGTAGCTTCGCTGCGCCCGGCGCGTTACCATCAATCAATAGTCGGGTCCGACAGCGGCGTTGGATTCGCTTTGAGTTGCGGTAAGCAAAGATGAACCTGCAGACACTATGGCGGAACGTAGAGTCTCGCCTTAATGAGGATCGTCCGGATTGGCGGGAGGACATTACGCGCTTTGGTCAAGTAAGCGCCGTCGAATCAAGAAACGAGGGGAA
The DNA here is from genome assembly GCA_009838035.1 of Gammaproteobacteria bacterium. Taxonomy (NCBI): domain Bacteria; kingdom Pseudomonadati; phylum Pseudomonadota; class Gammaproteobacteria; species Gammaproteobacteria bacterium. Next base: position 1,524 of record VXSK01000017.1, on the reverse strand, counting down.
TGCCTGGAGCAACCAAGAAGTCTTTAGAGCCCTTTTGATGGCGGTCTTATCGGTGGGAGACTGGTCAAAAATTGAGTCAATTAAGCCCGATCTCGAAGAACGGTTTTCTGGGTTCGATCTAGAAAAATATGCAAGGAGATCGGAATCCTATGTCACCGACATCCTCGTTCCCTGGTTCGAAGACGAAACGAGAAAAGCGGGATTTCCCTACCTTAAGGATGGCCTCATCGAACTGATCGGCGCGGCCGATATTCTCGTCAAGCATTGCGAAAAGAATGACGGGGCTGCGGACAGCTACTTTACGCAGCTAATGAAAAAGCACGACGACGATCCAAAGCAAGTCGCATTGTGCTTGGGCATGGAAGGCAGCGAGCACAAGCTCCCGTCTCTCGGCGTGCCGCTGGCCGCTGAGGCACTAAAGAATCTCGGCTTTGATGTAGCCAAGCCGGACAGACACGTTTGCCGCGCCGTAGCCGTCTTCGGTCTGATTGATATCGAGCCGCTGGGAAAAAAATTTGAGGCACCTGCGAAGAAGAAAGAAATCCTGCGGCAAACGATGGCCAAAGTAGAAGAAATCGCCAATGCTGCGGACAAACGAATCGCGTTCATTGACAATGCGATTTGGATGCTGGGAGCCAAGGAGCCGAGCGGCCTGCATCTGACAAACCAGCAACTCGCCGAACTGGCGGGAAACAATCTGATTCAGCACAAGGATATGAACGGTCTTCTTGCCTTGCTGGATTCATGGGCCAAGGACGGAGATGTCGAAGAACAAAAGGAAACGCTCGATTACCTGATTCACGCCCTGGATGAGAACCGGCCGGAGGGCTACAAGCTTTTTCCGCCGGAACTCAAGGGCAAGACCTGGTGAGTCATACGATATTGCTGGACAGCGGCCCGCTCGGTTTGACAACCAGTCCCAGCGGATCGCCGGCTGCAGTGAATTGCAGGCGATGGCTGCAAAAGGTTGCGAGCGACGGCGCAACGGTCATGGTGCCGGAGATCGCAGATTACGAAGTGCGTCGCGAATTGATTCGGGCAAGAAAGCAGGAAGGTCTTGAGCGCCTGAACGCCTTGATTGAGCAACTCGACTACCTGGCAATCACCACCCCGGCAATGCGGAAGGCGGCAGAGTACTGGGCGCAGGCTCGCCGGCAAGGACGACCGCTGGCAGCGGACGCGGCATTGGATGGCGACGTGATACTCGCAGCGCAAGCCGCAACGATTCGTTCGGCGAAAGTGGTTGTAGCGACAACCAACGTCAAGCATCTTTCAGTATTCGTCGATGCAAAGCCGTGGCATGAAATTTCATGAGAATAAGCGTGAGTAGAATCGAGCAACAAAGACGAGGAACCGATTATGAATGAGCCGTTCACAGACCTTATGCGGCCTCATTCCGGCTTGCGGATAAACAAGCGGGAATTGCTGTCGGGGGCGGGCGCGGCGGCGGCACTGGCCCTATTGCCGCGCATCAGCCGGGCGGCGAGCGAGACCTGGGACCTGATCGTGGTGGGCGGGGGATCG